>JADGFG010000094.1 GCA_016743995.1 Kangiellaceae bacterium
CTGTAAAGCAATGTGCTGAGCCACCAGTTCTTCAAAAGCCAGTCGTTTGATTAATGGATGATTGCCTTTTTCGATAGCTTCCAGTGAAATTTCTAACGGTGGGCAATGTAACATCTGAAGTGCGTCTGCCAGCGGTGGAAATTGCAGTTGATTTAACCAGTTTTCAGGAATCAGCTCGGTTACCCTTGCTCGCTTCAGGCTAGTGAGTGCCTGTTGCATAATGCTGGTCAGTTTTTTTTGTTGCAATCCTTCCGTTGTGGGGTAAACCGCCTGCAGTCCTTCCTGCAGTACCGGGGTGGTACTGGTTTTTAAATATTTGATTTCGGGGTGAATCATTCCCGGGTGGCGGCCAAAATGATTGACCTGACCAAAACACTGAAGAAACTCACCGCGAACCAGTTGTGCTTTTTGCGCCGTGGAAAAGTAAAACAGGCGAATTTCCAGAAGGCCGGTATTGTCTGATATTTTACAGACCAGTGAACGGCGTTTTCCAAAAACAATATCAGCTGCTTCTATTTCGCCACAAACTTGTGCAGTCTGTCCATTTTGCAGACTACCAATGGGGTGAATACGGCTACGATCCTGATATCGAAGTGGTAAATGAAATAACAGGTCCTCAAGGTTAACGATAGAAAGGCGAGCCAGGTGTTCAGCAACTTTGGGGCCAACCCCTTTTAATGAGACCACCTGTATATCTGCCAGTCGTGTCTCCATGATATTTACTTGTCCAGAGGTAGCAAATCAACTTGTCCTGCCAGCGCTTCCTGAAGAGACTGTGCAATGACTTTTACCGCTTCTTTCCGTGGAAAACTGGATCGCCAGGCGAGTACCACTCTTCTTTTCGGCACCGGTTCGGAGAATGGTCTAGAATCCAGACCTGGATATTCGGTTTGTCTGGCCAGTGCCGTGACCGGCATGACCGTTATGCCCAGTTTCATTGCGACCATGTGCCTGATCGTTTCCAGAGAACTACCGACAACCCAGCTGTTGGTATTAGCTGAAGGAGACTGACAGCTGGGACAGGCCGCAATAACTTGATCGCGAAAACAGTTACCTTTGCCCAGCATTAATAACTCGGTATTTGAGATGTCATTGACATTAATTTCTGAGCGATGGCTAAAGTCGTGACCCTCATAAAAAAGTGGCATAAAATCTTCATCATAAATTTTGAGTGTTTCAATCGCTGGATCAGAAAAAGGCAGTGCCAGTACGGCGATATCAATTTCCGCCGTTAATAATTTTTTTCTCAGATTTTCTGTGTAGTCTTCATCAATATGTAATGGCATTTGCGGGAAATGCTGCCTCATATAGGGAATCAGAGAAGGATAAAGATAGGGACCTATGGTAAAAATGGCCCCAATTTTTAATACGCCTTCTAAAGGACTTTTCTGAATACTTTTCAGGTAGGTTAATTTCTCGGCTTCTTCAATGACTTTTTGTGCCTGCTGTACTACTGCTTCACCTTCTGGTGTAACTTTAACCTGGCGCTTACCTCGTTGAAAAATGGTAATACCCAGTTCTTCTTCCAGTTTTCTGATGGCAATGCTTAAGCTCGGTTGACTCACATGGCAGGCTTCAGCGGCTTTACTGAAATGTTGTGTCTGTGCAACGGCAACAATATATCTGAGTTCATTTAATGTCATAGTTAGTAACTTTTATACAAATTTTTTTATATGATATGACTATGAAAGAGCAAGTGCAATCATTCTTTTACTGATTTGATTGTTCTTTTTCTGATTTGATTGTTATGGACTATCAGTAACCGAAATCGCAGCGAATTAAAACGGTGATGAGTAACAAGCAATAATTTTTAATGAGAGGAACTAAGAATTAGATGAAGAATTCAATGTGCAGGAGATAGGCTTTTAAGAAAAAGGCCTGCAAGGTTGAATGTTTTGATGCAGGTTGAATTTTGTGACCTGCGAAATCAATTGAAGGTGTATTTCATCTCAATTTTAAATAAATCGGGAGTCGGGTTTGTATAATTAACAGTTGTGTATATCTGGCTGGCATTAACTTTTGAAAGAGAGTCTGGTTTTTGATTACTCTTATATTGCAGAATATAGCCTTTTTTGGGTAACGTAATTATTTTTGCTTCAATTTTATATTGAGCCAGAATCCTTCTCAGGTGACAAACAGCATGAGTGAGCCCCTGTTCACCAGTGTAACGATTGCCTTGCCAGATATCTTGTATCAGATTATTTCGTTGAACCAGCTTGTTAGAGTTTTTAAGTAGCTCGACAAGGACTGACCATAGTTTATTACGTAACTGAACGGGTTCGGATTTAATCTGGAGTGTCTGAGTTTCAAAGTTTAATGTGCAATCACAAAAATTGAGTGCGCCGTTTGTCTGGTAATCATTGCAGTGAGTAGTCATCTGAATATTCTCTCCCAAAAATTAAAAAATTGAATATACAAGTCGCAATTTATCGATGGAGTTATTGTTTTTGTAATTATTTTATTTGCGAGATATTTTTTTGTAATAGTTTGTGTCATTTAACACTGAGGATTTTTTTTTATCAAGTGAATATACCGATTTTGATATGTCTATCTCCTTTTGTTATCCGGCCATAAATAAAATTCAATGTTTTTTAAATAAATATTCAATGTTATTGCACTTGTTTGAAACTAAGTAATTTAGTCTTATTAACTGGCAATAATTTGGCTTTGTTGCGCTTTATAAATTCTTTTTTTATCCGTTTAAGTGATTGTTAATGTACACAATAATAATTCACTCACTTACACGAAGAATTTAATGTTTAACAACCAATACATAGTGAGTTTATGTACTCAACAATTTACTGGGAGTGAATCTATGTTTATAAATAATAATCAAAGAAAAATAGCCCGGGCTGTACGTTTAGCCCTGGTTGTTGGAACGCTAGGTGGAGCCTCTGTTGGTTCCAGTTTATCGGCAGCGGAAACAAATGCTGACGATGAAGACAGTCAGAAAATAGTAATTACCGGTTCCAGGATAAAACGAGATAACCTCGTGAGTGCGTCACCGGTAACATCGGTTGATGCAGAGGCACTTCAGGTAAGGGGTATCACCCGTGTTGAAGATCTTCTCAATCAACTACCTCAGGTTTACCCCGGTCAGGTTTCCGGAACGGCAAATGGTGCTGTGGGTACTGCAACCGTCGATTTACGTTTTCTGGGGCCACAGCGTACCTTAACCCTGATGAATGGTAGGCGGTTACCTGTTGGTTCTCCTTCGACTGGCGGAGAAGGCGCAGATATTAATCAGATTCCTGGTGCTTTAGTTGAAAGAGTCGATTTACTCACCGGGGGCGCGTCATCAACTTATGGTTCTGATGCAATTGCTGGTGTTGTTAACTTTATTATGAAAGATGATTTTGAAGGCATTGAGTTTGACTACCAATATAGCTTCTATCAGCATGACAATAGTAATGATGAAATTCAAAAGGTTGTCAAAGATAAAGGCTTTGATGTCGCTGATGGAAATTCTACCGACGGTGATACCCATAATCTGAGTATTATCTGGGGTGCAAATAGTGCCGATGGTAAAGGAAATATTACGGCTTACGTTGGAATAAGAGATGTAGAAGCGCTCTTACAAAGTGAACGTGATTATAGTAGTTGTGCGCTGGATCTGGATAGTAATAACAATCTGGTTTGTGCCGGTTCCAGTACAATTCCTCAGGGGAGAATAACCAATTTTGGTGGAGATCCTGATAATGGTGTCCCTGGATTTGATTTTCAGGTTGATGGCACTAATTTTGTTCCTTATGACTCACTGTATAATTATGGTCCCCTAAATCACTGGCAGCGTCCGGACAAGCGTCGAACGGCAGGATTTTTAGGCCATTATGAAGCGACCGATGAAATCGAAGTCTATACAGAATTTAGCTTCATGGATGATCGTACCAATGCACAAATAGCGCCTTCGGGAAACTTCTTTGAAACGAACACAATTCCCTGTAACAACGCTTATTTATCTGCGCAGCAATACCAGCAGTTATGTGGTCAATTTGGATTGGCACCTACCGCAGTACAAACCGCATTTATTGGACGACGAAATGTTGAAGGCGGCCCAAGAAATGATGACCTGAGACATACCTCTTATCGTGGCGTATTAGGTATGAAAGGCGATCTGAATGATAACTGGAGTTATGATGCTTTTTACAATTATGCCACGGTTATGCAAAGCCAGGTTTATAATAATGACATGTCGAATTCCAGAATTGCTAAATCGCTGGAAGCGGTAACAGGCACAGATGGGAATATCACTTGTCAGTCAGCAGTGGATGGTCATGATCCCCTTTGTGTGCCGTGGAATGTTTTTCAATCCGGTGGTGTCACTCAGGATATGATCGATTATCTGACGATGCCTTTGTATTCACAAGGTGAAACCATTAGTCGACAATTCGTAGCATTTGCTTCTGGTGATTTAACTGATGCGGGTGTTGTTTTACCGTCAGCCTCTAATGGTGCCAGTATCGTACTAGGTTATGAGTATCGTAAAGACCAATTGGTATTCAGACCTGATCAGGGATTTATTTCTGGTGATGGTGCCGGGCAGGGGGGAGCAACGGTTGGAGTTGATGGTGCGCTAAGTGTTGATGAATTTTTCACTGAGTTTAGTCTGCCAATTGTTGAAGATGCTGAATTTGCGCAAAACTTATCCGTTGACATAGGTTATCGTTATTCAGATTATTCCAGTAGCGTAACAACTGATACCTATAAGATAGCCGTAGACTGGACTATTATCGATGCGTTAAAAATTCGCTCCAGTTTTCAGTCTGCCACTCGCCATGCTAACGTCAGAGAGTTATTTACGCCTATCAGAATTGGTCTGTTTAATGCTAATGAAGACCCTTGCGCGACTAACGACAAAGGTGAAACTAGCTTTTCTGAAGCTGAGTGTGCGCGTTTAGGCGTAATGCCTGGTCGTTATGGAACAATCGCAGATAGTCCTGCGGGTCAATACAATGGTCAGCTGGGTGGTAATCCCGATCTAAAACCGGAAGATTCTGAAACAATATCCTTTGGTGTTGTATTTTCTCCGATAGAAGAAATGGATATTGCGGTGGATTATTTCAATATCACCATTGAAAATATTATTGATGTTATCCCGGCGACTACTATTTATGAGCAGTGTGGACGTAACAATGTTCAGAAGTATTGTGACATGGTTAATCGTTCGGCTAACCAGACGTTATGGGTAACCCCTTCTTATGTTGAGCAGACCGATTTAAACCTTGGTTCTAAAGAAGTAGAAGGTATTGATTTTGACGCTTCTTATAATTTCGAAATGGGTGAAGTAGGCTCTCTGAATCTTAATTTGATGGGAACTTATCTGACTACATTTGAAAATGAGCCTATCAAAGGTTTAGGAATCAATGATTGTCTGGGTTATTGGGATAGAACAACTTGTTTAAATCCTGTGCCAGAGTGGCGTTGGAATCTGGTTGGTGCCTGGGCGATGCCATGGGATGTCACCTTAACTGGAACCATTCGTTATACCGGCGAAACCAAAGAGTTTAATAATGGACCTACAGATCTTGATGCAGCAGCTTATCTGGATACCTCAGTAAGCTGGGACGTTATGGAAAATGCAACCTTACGTTTCGGGATTAATAATTTACTGGATAAAGAGCCAGAAATTGTTCCTAATGCGCCATCTGGAGAAGGCAATGGTAATACATTCCCGGGTTCTTATGATTCACTAGGTCGTTACATCTTTGCAGGTGTAACCTTCCGTATGTAAGTCATTGACTGGTGTTTTAACCGTCAGAAAAACCAGCTATATAGCTGGTTTTTTTTTAAATCTTTTTTTTAATCACTTAATAATATTTACCCCTGTCTTCTTGTCTTGCCAGGTAATTGTCACTTTTATTCGTATTAGTTTATGGCTATAAGTAGCAAGAGGTAAAAACAATGAAAATAAAACGGCCACTCTTTCCAGTTTCTACATTTTGTTTATTAAGCCTCTTTCAGCTAGTGAGTTTTTCCGTTTTTTCGGAAGAAAATGATGTGAAAACTGATTTTTATGGTTCATTACGCATGGGGCTGGATTATGTCGATGCGGGAACAGACGACGATGCAGTGAATGGCCGTGATTTTTTAAGTCGACTGGGTGTGGATATTTCGTCAAAAACTAGCGAAGACGCACTGGTTATTGCAAAAATAGAATATGGCCTGGGCGGAAATGACGGGGTTAATTTTGTACAAAACCAAAACCCGGGGTTGCGTCAGGTTTATGCGGGATTAAAGGGGCGTTTTGGTCAGCTGACTTATGGCTCACAAACCATCATCTGGCACCAGTTTGTCAGAGCGGCGTATTTTTCTGATGGACTAGACACGCTAAGACAGGGAGTGATCAGAGATGATGATATGTTGCAATGGGAAAAGAAAACTGGCGACTGGAAATTTGGCGCAGCATTGCAGATGGAAGGTCAGGATGGGGATTCCTTTGATCAGTATCAGCTAGCGGCTGAGTATCAGTCTGGAGATATAAAATTACAGACCGCAGTGGCTATCGATCTGGCTGGCGATAGTACCGGAGGTTTATATGGCGCCAGAGGCTGGTATTACTTTAGCAAGACATTCACCGTGTCTGCATTTTATCATCTGGCAGAAAAAGACTTTGATCTTTATTCAGGGAACTCGTCAGGCAATGTTCGTCTTGTCAGTGCGGTAGATTCTGGAGAGGTGAGCGGTGTCACTGGTTGTAAAAATGAAGATAGAGCAACCGCTGCGGTTTATGGCAAATGGCGTTCTGGTGAAAACCAGGTTCATGCACGCTATGCAGTCAATGACTGTGCTATAAAAGGGGATGTCTCTTCAGTAAAAGTTGAATATATTCATTATTTATCAAACTTTTACCGATTATGGGGAGCTTATGAACAACTGAGTAGTGATGATAGTCGCCTGCCGGAAACCGGAGAAGACATGTCTGAATTGCAATTAGGAGTAAGATTTGATTTTTAGTTGGATAAAAAAATAACCAGGCAAAGCCTGGCTATTTTTCTAAGGAGTTTGGGGAAATGCGCTACTTATAACCTTTTATCTCATCCAGAAATTCTGGGAAAAACAATGAAATCTGAGGGATGTAAGTAATTAAAATCAGGAACAACAGAAGCAATATTAGCCAGGGAGTTGTTGCCTTGATAACCCAGCCCATACTTTTTCCTGTAATACCTGCCGTGACAAATAGATTGAGCCCAACGGGCGGGGTTAACATACCTATTTCCATATTGACCACCATGATAATCCCCAGGTGAATGGGGTCTATTCCCAGCTGAGTGGCTATTGGAAATAAAATAGGAGCCATAATAAGAATAATGGCTGAAGGTTCCATAAAATTTCCTGCTGCCAGCAGCAACAAATTGACAACAATTAGGAACATCCATGGGGCCATTCCCTGCTGAATAATAAACTCAGCAATCATATGTGGAATTCGCTCGGTGGTTAGCACATGCGCAAACAACATAGCGTTAGAAATAATAAACAGTAACATGATGCTGACTTTTGCGGCATCCATAATGGTTTTCCTGATTTCAGGATCAGAAATACACTGTGGTAACGCCAGAGTTGACTGAGTGATATTACGCAACAACGCTTTAATGATTGGCTCACCATCATTTTTCCAACGACTGTTTTTTAATGGTCCCATGTCTCGATAAACAAAGACCGAAATCCAGAAGGCATAAACGGCAGAGACCGCTGCAGATTCTGTTGGGCTGGCAATTCCGCCATAAATAGCGCCAAGCACAATAAAAATCATCATTAAACCGCCGGAAGCGCTCGCGCCTGATTTAAGCAAAGGTTTTATACCAGGAAATTTTCGAGCAGGCAAATTCATTATTCGGGCCATAAAATAAATCGCCACCATTAACAGCAGCCCCATCATTATTCCAGGTATCAGTCCCGCCATAAACATTCTGGCAGCTGACACTTCCGTGGCCGAGGCATAAACCAGCATGACAATGGAAGGCGGTATAAGAATACCAAGTGTTCCGGCATTGGCGATTACACCCGCAGCAAATTTTTCCGGATAGCCCGACTTGACCATTCCCACGATAACAATAGAGCCTATCGCCGCAACCGTTGCAGGCGAAGAGCCAGAAACCGCAGCAAACATCATGCAGGCCATAACCGACGCCATGGCAAGGCCACCACGAATATGTCCAACGGCATCCATTGAGAAATTGATCAATCGTCTGGCAACGCCACCGGTTGATAAAAAGGAAGAAGACAAAATGAAAAATGGGATAGCTAGCAAAGTGTAATGTTCAGATAAAGTCTCATACATTTTTAATGCAATAGAGGGCAGTGAATCATCTGAAAAGAAAAAAATGGTTGAAATACTGGCAAGACCGAGAGAAACAGCAACTGGCATTCCCAGGAACATAAAGAGAAAAAGTAATATAAACAGCGCCGCACTAGTCATTATTTTTCTCCCTGTTGTAATGATTTAGCCAGTTCCAGACCTTCGTCGGCCTCATTAACATGACTAAAACCAATCGCTTTTCCACGAATAATTGAAACTAAAAGTGCTAGCAGGCGAATAGAAAAAAGAAAGAAACCAATGATCAACATACTTTGAGTTATCCAGAGAGGAAGTAGTGGATCTTCCTGATCAATACGCAGAAACTCGGCTGTTTGCTCAGAAATACTTTCGGCAAACCACATCGGCAGGCTCATGTCTTCAACACTGATACCAATCTTGTACATTTTTGCAAGATAAATCCAGCTGCCAAAAATAATAAAACCACAGTAAACAAGGCATAATAATACTGCTAACAAAGAAAGAAGGCGCTGAACGGTGGGAGACCATAATTTAACAAAGGCATCAACACCAATATGAGCACCTGTTTTTAACCCATAACTGATACCAAAAAGAACAAACCACGCTGATAAATTTAGCGTGAGTTCCTGCGACCAGAGCAACCCAGACCCCCAACCAAACCGCATGACAACATCGAGAAAAACCAGCAGCGTCATCGAGACGAGTAAAAGAGCAATAAAAGACTCTTCAAATTTATTGAGCAACCTCAAAAACATTGATATTTACCTGAATAAGCGAGCTGAAAACTCTGTTGCCAGAGCCCTCATACCCGAATTAACTTTGTTATTATTGACAACTATTCTTAATCGTAATGATTAAAAATAGTTCTTGATATTTCTTATTGATAGTTCTTATTGATAGTTCTTATTGATAGTGGCTACTGGTTAGAAGCTTCAGCAGCAGCAATGAGTTTTTTACCAATTTGTTTTTCAAATTTTTTCCATACAGGACGCATAGCATTAATCCACTTTTTACGCTCTGCTGCTGAAATAGCGACCACTTCAGAACGTTTGGAATCAATAATTCTCTGTCTGTCTTTAACCGCTTTTTCAGCAGCAACTTTGTTGCCATATATGATTGCTTCATCAAGGGATTTTTTAACTTCAGCACGAATATCTACAGGTAACTCGCTCCAGAACTCAGTAGAGGTGACGACCATATAATCTAGTACGCCATGATTAGTTTCTGAAATGAACGGTTGTACTTCAAAAAACTTTTTAGAGTAAATATTTGACCAGGTATTTTCCTGTCCATCAATCGCTTTAGTCTGAAGTAACGTAAAAACCTCTGAAAATGGCTTTTTTAATGGCATGGCATCAATCGCCTGAAACTGAGCAGCAAGTACATCAGAAGCCATAATTCTAAATTTCAGATTCTTTGCATCCGCAGGTGTTTTAACTTTTGTATTCGCTGAAAGCTGTTTGAGTCCATTATGAATATAACCGAGTCCCTGCAAGCCTTTTTTCTGCATAGAAGAAAGTAGCTTTAAACCTTCTGGGCTTTTTTGAAATTTTTCAACTGCCTGCATATCATTAAATAAGAAAGGTAAATCAAAAACCTGTAGTTTTTTAGTGTAGCGTTTAAACTTTGATAAAGAAGGAGCAGCTATTTGCACATCACCCAGCAACATGGCTTCAAGTACCTTATTATCACCAAACAATTGTGCGCTGGGGAAAACTTTTACTTCAACTTTTCCCGGCAAGCGTTTTTCTACCAGTTCTTTAAATCGATTTGCCATTTTTCCTTTGGGCGTATTTTCTGCGACAACATGTGAGAACTTAATGACGACAGGTTTGGCTAAAACAGTGGTAGCAAGCGCCGAAGTGGCTAATAAAGCCCCAGCTAAAAACAAACGAATTTTCATAATTAAACGACCTTTTATTTTAATGTTATTGGAATGCACCTGTACTACGGTGTGCTGTTTTTGGTAGATCTGGTTGAACTCTAGTTGAGTAGTAGCAATTTATAAGCCAGATTTTGGCTGCTGTATAGAAACAGCCAGAGTACGTGAAATAAAAGAGCGGGTTGCTAATCTGCATGTGGCAGACAATAGTTAACTTTGGCGGATTTCCGCCAGCAAGGGTTATTTATTGGGGGGGAAACCACCCATAATGTTTTTGCTCTGGCTTTCATTGTCTACTCAATGGGGTTTTTATACCGATGTTTATCCAATGCGTACTTCTGCATTTTGTCATACAGCGTTTTTCTGGGGATAGCCAGTATTTCCATGACGTCTTTAATACTACCATTGTGATTAATTAAAGACTGCTCAATAATGCTCTTTTCAAACTGATTAACCTGTTCAGATAACGTTGTTGGTGTTAAAGGGTCGTCGGCTGGCGTGTTCAGCAGTTTATCCAGATTATATTGACAGCTCTGACCTGTCAGTACATATCGCTCAGCAGCATTACGTAACTCTCGCACATTTCCCGGCCACGAATGTTTCAGCAAACTCGCCATGTTCTCAGGTTTGGGGTGAGGAGACTCTCGTTCATAGCGGGCATCGGCAAGCAGCATAAAATGTTGAAACAAAAGCGGAATATCTTCTTTTCTGTGTCTTAGCGGAGGAATATTGAGAGTCACAACATTAAGCCTATAATAAAGGTCTTCTCTAAATGCCTTGTCATCCGCCGCTTTTTTCAAATCGATTTTACTGGCAGCAATGACTCTTAAGTTCAGCGGTATAATTTCATTAGAGCCCAGGCGCTCGATATGTCGTTCCTGCAACACCCGAAGCAGGTGCACCTGAGTCGATAAGTCCATACTCTCAACTTCATCCAGGAAAAATGTACCGCCGTCAGAATGTTCAAACTTTCCAATTCGCTTACCCGTTGCTCCCGTGAACGAACCTGCTTCGTGACCAAAGAACTCACTCTCCAGTAAGTTGTCTGGCACCGCGCCACAGTTGAGCGCAACAAAATTATGGGTTCGCCTCTGGGAATGCTCGTGAAGTGACCGGGCAACAAGTTCTTTTCCGGTTCCGGTTTCTCCAATAATAAGAACGTCAGCCTGAGTGTCTGCCAATTGTCTTATTTCTGCTCGTAGCTGTTTGATGGCAGGTGCACGTCCAATAATCCTGGGGCCAGGTTGCTCTTGCGATTCCAGTTCTTTTTTAAGTGCCCGGTTTTCCAGCGTCAGCGTTCTTTTTTCAAGTGACCTTTTTACGGTTTCAATAAGCCTTTCCGCAGGAAAAGGTTTTTCTATAAAATCGTAAGCGCCTTGCTGAATTCCTTCAACGGCGGTTGCAATATCGGCATGGCCCGAAATAAGAGTCACTGGTAACTCAATATCAATTTTTCTGACCTCTCTGAGAAAGTCGATACCGCTCATACCCGGCATTTTTATATCGCAGATAATAATGCCGGGCCAGTTATCGCTAAGCAAAGGAAGTGCTTTTTCAGCACTGGCCAGTGCAATCACCTCAAAGCCAGAAAGCTCCAATGTCTGTTGGTTGGCATGGCGGATGTGTTTTTCATCATCGATAAAAATAACAGTCTTTATGGTTTTGTTAGCAGACATATTGCAAATTCGTCTCGTAAAAAGTTAGTCACAGATGTTAATGTAAATTGAGTTTTAATGTAAATTGAGCTTTAAAATAAAAATAGCACCTCTTCGCCCATGATTTTTAACCGTGAGATCGCCGCCCATACTTTTAACAATACGGTGAGAAATGGCTAACCCAAGTCCCAGGCCTGTTGCCCGGGTTGTAAAAAACGGGGTAAATATTTTTTCAATTATTTCCTCAGGAATACCCGGACCATAATCCCTGATCTCCAGTTTTAGCGTGTGCTCAGCGGTTGCTACATTAATTTCCATTTGTCGGTTGCTCTGCTCGCTCATAGCGTTAATCGCATTGCTCAATAAGTTAACCAATACCTGTTCCAGTAACACCTGGTCGGCCAGTACCTCAACATTGTTATTCGCAATGGTTAATGAAATACCGGTTTTTATTTTATCCAGCTTGGGTTTCAGAATACGCTGGCTTGCTTCAATCGCGTGAGCTAAATGGACTTTTTGCAAGTTAACCTGATCTTTACGCACGTACTGCTTGAGTTGTGCACTAATTTTTGCCATTCGTTCAGTGAGATCAGAAATATAATGTAAATTTTCACTCACTTCCTCAGAACGGCTTTGTTTAATTAATAACAGAGCATTGTCGGTATAGGAGCGAATGGCCGCCAGTGGTTGATTGAGCTCATGACTGACACTCGAAGACATCTGCCCCAGTGAAGCCAGTGTTGCCGAGTGAATCAGATCATCCTGAGTTTGCCTCAATGCTCTTTCCGTATGGCGCCTTTCAATGACTTCGAGTTCTAACTCATGGGTTCGTTTTTGAACTTTGAGTTCAAGTTGCTCATTGGCATAATGTAATGCTCTTCTGGTTTGTTGCTCGTAAAGTAGAAGTTCTCGTTTTCTCTTATTTCGCTGTTGAACAAAAAGACTGATTAAAGCAAAAATAATATAGATGATAATCGCCGTCAGAATGGTTGAAAAAAAGCCATCATTAACCGGAGTTAACGGGGTTAACAGGTGAATTTTCCAGCCTGCTTCCAGCATGGTTTCTCGTTTGACCAGATAGCTGAAACCGGGCGCTGGCTGAGTTTTATCTCGACCGTCTGCTTTGTCATTGATGCTATCAACTCGCCATAATTGAGTAGTTTCATCATATTGCCTGCTCACATGAAGCGGAAACGGTTTAATTATTTTACGAGAGTAACGGCGTGTCTCATTAATTTTCTCCAGGGTTTCCTGAGCCACCGGCACCAGAGAGCGGTATCGCCAGTTGGGGCGAGTGGCAAAAAAGACGATGTCATCAAAGTCAGTAACAATCACATCTTCTTCCTGGCTCACCCAGTTAGCCTCAATTTTGCTGAAATCAATTTTAATGACAATGGCCGCTACAATCTTTCCAGAAATGGTCAATGGATAAGAAAAGTAATACCCTCTTTTGCCAGATACCGTGCCTATGGCAAAGAAACTACCCGGCGTCCCAGACATTGCCTGTAGAAAATAAGGGCGATACGAGTAGTTTTTGCCAACAAAGGACTTTTCTGTTCGCCAGTTACTCGAAGCGATAGCGGTACCAGCCTGATCAACCAGATAAGTGACATCTCCGCCAATGGTATGATTAACCGTTTCAAAGTACTCATTAATGATTTTCTGCCCATTTTTACTGGCAATTTCTCGAAATAGCAGAGGGATTTTTGTGTCTGTCGCCAGTAATTGAGGTAAAAACTGAAACTTTTTAAGTTCTCCATCGAGATGCTGAACATATAAAGAAAGTCGATTAGCGCTCAGTTCTGAAAGTTCTTCTAATATATCGGCCTTAATGAAAAGCCACACAGGCCACAGACAGGTAAAATAACACAAAGTAAATAAAACAAATGTGTACTTGTTGATTGCTAATTTAAACACGTTAACCACAACCGTTTAAATTAACATAACTTGTTGATTATAAAGAACATATCAGGTTTTTTAGTCAATACGAACAACGGTTGTTAGTGCAGTGTACAGACAGCATAACCGATATTTCAGTGATTTGATAAGTCTTTGTCGTTGCCCCCACAAGGAACTTATTTCAGTGGCAGCACTGAACCTGTTGTGTCCTGCAGAAGTGTCCTGTACAATTCGCCAGTCCTGACAAGGCTGAATTAGTGATCGGCCCTGTCATTTTTTATAAATCGGCTTTCTAAGCAGGGCTGGTTTAATTTATCTGATTTATCTTTGGAGTACAAAAATATGTCACTAACTGCTGAAGCAAAAGCTAAGATTGTTGCAGAATATGCACGTGGAGAAGGGGACACTGGTTCTCCTGAAGTTCAGGTTGCTTTATTAAGCCACCAGATCAATCACTTGCAAGGGCACTTTAAAACACACATTCATGATCATCACTCACGTCGTGGTCTGTTAAGAATGGTAAGCCAGCGTCGTAAACTACTTGATTACCTTAAAGGTAAAGATCAGACAAGATATTCTTCTCTGATTACTCAATTAGGATTACGTCGATAAGCGATGAATCTTTTAAAAAGGGGCCTGTAGGCCCTTTTTTGCCATTTAAGGAATTTGATTTTATAGTGATACATGATATTAGCCACACATGATATTAGTGATACATAATATTTCAGTCTATAGTCATGTTGAAAATTGAAAAGTCAGTTTCCGAATATTTACATTTAGTATTTACACTTAGTATTTACACTTAATATTTACACTGAGTATTTACACTGAGTATTTACGTTTAACATTTACATTTAAAACAAAAAAGCGCCTGGGTTATTCAAATAAATAACTCATACACAAGCATCAGTCATCAGTACTGGTCATGAGTGTTTATCTGAATAGTCCAGGTAACTATTAACAAGTATCAAATAAATAAAGGTATAAAATGAATCCTATAAAAAAATCATTTCAATATGGCAATCGTACCGTTACTCTGGAAACAGGCGAAATTGCACGTCAGTCATCTGGTTGTGTCATTATTGATGTTGAAGGAACCACAGTTCTTGTTTCTACGGTTGGCAAAAAAGAAGCTAAACCAGGACAGGACTTTTTTCCATTAACCGTTAACTATCAGGAAAAACGTTATGCAGCCGGTAAAATTCCGGGTGGCTTTATCAAACGAGAAAACCGTCCTTCAGACGCAGAAACTTTAACTGCTCGTTTAATTGACCGACCATTAAGACCACTTTTCCCAAAAGGTTTTAAAAACGAAGTTCAGGTTGTTTGTACTGTTATTTCTGTGAACCCTCAGATTGAACCGCAACAGGTTGCCCTGTTGGGAGCATCGGCTTCACTGGCTGTTTCTGGTCTACCATTTAACGGTCCTGTAGGGGCTGCGCGTGTTGGTTATAAAAATGGCGAATACATTCTTAACGGTAGCGTTGACGATATGGCTGATTCAGAGCTAGATTTAGCCGTCGCTGGTACTGAAAATGCTGTACTTATGGTTGAGTCAGAAGCTAAAGAATTATCCGAGTCAATCATGCTGGGCGCAGTAATGTTTGGTTTTGCTGAAATGCAGGTTGCCATTAAAGCCATTAACGAATTTGCCGCTGAAGCTGCAACTGAAAAGTGGGACTGGTCAGCACCAGAAGAAAATACAGCGCTTAAAGGACAGGTTGAAGCCAGTGCTAAAGATTCAATTACTTCTGCCTATGCTATTGCCGATAAAATGGCACGTCAGGACAAACTGGCCGAAATCAAAACCTCAACGGTTGAAGGTCTGGTAACAGATGCAGAAGACTCACCACAAGAAGCTGAAGTACGTGACGCTTTCTCTAAAGTAGAAAAATCAGTGGTTCGTAACCGCGTTATTTCTGGTGAGCCAAGAATAGATGGTCGTGAACACGACATGGTCCGTGCTATTTATGTTCGCACCGGCGTACTGCCAAGAACTCACGGTTCAGCATTGTTTACCCGTGGTGAAACTCAGGCACTGGTTGTTGCTACGCTGGGTACAGAACGAGATTCTCAAATTGTAGACGGTCTTATGGGTGAGCATAAAGAAAGCTTCATGCTGCATTATAACTTCCCTCCTTATTGTGTGGGTGAAGCCGGTTTTATGGGCGCGCCAAAGCGTCGTGAAATTGGTCACGGTAAACTGGCCAAACGTGGAATGCAGGCCGTTATCCCTTCACAGACAGATTTCCCTTACACCATCCGAGCGGTTTCTGAAATTACTGAATCGAATGGTTCAAGCTCAATGGCTTCTGTTTGTGGTACCAGTCTTGCGTTAATGGATGCTGGTGTACCGGTTAAGTCTCCGGTTGCAGGTATTGCCATGGGACTGGTTAAAGAAGGTGACAACTACGTTGTGCTTTCAGACATTCTGGGTGACGAAGATCACTTAGGCGACATGGACTTTAAAGTTGCTGGAACAGCAGAAGGTATTACCGCGCTGCAAATGGATATTAAGATTGAAGGAATCAACCAGGAAATTATGGAAAAAGCCCTTCACCAGGCAAAAGGCGGACGTCTGCACATTTTAAAAGTAATGAACGAAGCTATTCCTGCGTCACGTGAAGACATTTCTGAGTTTGCACCAAGAATTACTACCGTTAAAATTGACCCACAAAAAATTGGTGACGTCATTGGTAAAGGTGGTTCAACAATTCGTGCATTAACCGAAGAAACTGGCGCAACCATCGAAATTGAAGAAGACGGAACCGTTAAAATTGCCGCAGTTAAAAAAGAAGCTTCAGATTTAGCGGTTCAACGTGTTAAAGAGCTGACTGAAGATGTTGTTGAAGGTAAAGTCTACATGGGTAAAGTGGCAAAAATTGCTGACTTTGGTGCTTTTGTTGACTTTATGGGTAACAAAACTGGTCTGGTCCACATTTCACAAATTGCTCATGAGCGTGTGAACAAAGTTTCAGATTATCTGGAAGTGGGTCAGGAAATGGAAGTTAAAGTACTTGAGATTGATCGTCAGGGACGTATTCGATTAAGTCGTAAAGTACTGCTGGATCCGCCAGCGGCTCCAGAAGCAGAAGAAAAACCTGCAGAGTCAGCAGACGGAAATACAGAAGCTTAATTGACAATTTTCTGTAAATAAAAAGCCGCGATATTTCGCGGCTTTTTTTATGGCTGATTTTTTACTTTAAAACGCTGTTAGCCAGCATTGTTGATCAGTGATCAGTGTTGTTCTTTTATCGTGTTGTTCATTTTTTTTTGACAAAAATTCAGGTGACAGGTTGGTTCAGTTTTGTAAAATGGGTGACTATAAAATAAAAATATTATTTCCCACAAAATTGCTTTTACCACAAACTGAATTATGCTATGGTTATTTTGCTCAACAAGCGTTA
>JADGFG010000095.1 GCA_016743995.1 Kangiellaceae bacterium
GATGTGGATCATGACTTTTATTCTGACGAATTATATTATTATCAATTTAGCAATAAAATACTATCAAAAATAATAATGTCGTTGTGTTATGCGCGTTATGGCTTGACTGGTATTTGCTTTATGGCTAGTATTGATGAGCAATTATTTATTATCTCAGAGTTGTAAATAAATGTAATAGCTTTTTACTTTTAATATCTCTGGCATGAGTTAAAGTTATTAAATACTGTACTTTTTTTATTATTGATTACTTTAACGAATCTAAAAAAACAAAAAAGAAAAAATAAAATGCTTTATGTCATCGTAAAAGAACAACCCGGTTTGCTTGTAAAAATTTATCGCTGTTTAAATAAAGCAGACTATAAAATTACTTCTCATCATTTGGCTCGTAATCCAAAAGATGGAATTGTTTCGGTGAAACTTGTTATTGCTGATGGCGAGTTGCCTGTTTCATTTGAGCTCGAAAGCCAACTCTTGAATATCGACGGTTGCCTCGATATTATGTATGAAGAGCCTAAATGGGACGCAGTCCAGGAAAAAGAGGCTGAAAAAAGTGGAGAAAATGTTAATAAGAAAATAAAGGCAGCAGCTTTAACAATTATTAACAACTTTAATGAAGCTGAAAACCTTGTTGTTGAGTTCCGAAGAAAATTTAAAGATAGCGCAGCGTCCCTTAATGTCTATAAATTAGGCTTTGAAGTTGGCGCGATGGTTTATTCAAATGATTATGCTTTAGGTAAACCTCTTGAGCTTGATAAAACAATTAAGCGCATGTTATCAGATGCAGTAAAAAAGTTTGGTTCGGTTTCTAGTAGCAAAAGAACCTTGACTATTGAAAATAACGTGTTTTGTAGTCGACGAAATCCTGATAGTGAGTGTGAGTTTACTAAAGGATTTCTAACTGGCTTCTTGAAAAGTTCACCTAAAACCAAGGACGTCAGAGTACAAAATTGCTCATGTCGTTCCCATGGTCAGGTTTCTTGTAGTTTTGAGTTTTTATAGTAGGAGAAGATAATGAGTTATAATGTAGGTCTTTTGGTACTTTCATTCTGTATTGCTGTGTTTGGGTCCTTTACAGCTTTGCAGTTAGCCATTCGAATTCCAACAGCCCAGAACCGTTCTTTGTGGGTCTGGGTGTTAGGCGCCGGTGTTGCTCTTGGTGGTGGTGGTATCTGGGCAATGCACTTTATTGGCATGCTCGCGATGGAAATGCCATTTGAAATGGTATTTGATGTCGAATTAACTATTGGCTCTATTATAGTTGCTGTTGTGTTTGTTAGTATTGGATTGCTTATTGCTGGAAAGGATTTACTGGGAGAGACTAGTTTGGTTGTGGGAGGCATCATTGCCGGACTTGGCGTGTCTGCTATGCACTATATGGGAATGTTTTCAATGATAGTACCTGCTGCGGTATCTTATGATACAACAATAGTGATTATCTCCATTGCAATTGGTGTTATAGCTTCAATCGCAGCTTTGTGGTTAGCTTATAATTTGAGAGGAAACTTTCAACGTTTTGGCAGTGCAGTGGTCATGGGAGTAGCAGTATGCAGTATGCATTATACTGGTATGTACGGTGTGAAAATGACTCCTGACGACACTATTCAGTTAGCTGATGGGATTTCCAGTAACGGTCTGGCTGCTGCAGTTTCTTTAATCAGTATAACGCTTCTTGTATCGATACTGTTATTAGCTAAATTAAGGTCCAGACAACGCGTAAGTATTGCTTAAGCGTTAATAGGCTTAAAAGAAACCACCGGCAGGTGGTTTTTTTATTTGGGTGGCTAATAATTACCGGATTAGTCAGCTAAATGTGTTTTCGAATTTAAAGTCTATTGATGATAAAGCACTTTAACTCTCTCTACTATTGCGTTATTTTAGGGAAACTATCATAGATTCTGGTTTATCAATGTCCAATTCTACTACTATTCAGATTGAACCCAAAGTTACCACTTTTCTTTATTCAGCGTTAAAGGAAGCTCAGGATAGTGTCCGTTCTTATGACACAAAAGCACAAATTGTAGGAATAGGGTTTATTTTTTCTTTAAACCTGATAGGAAAAATTGGAGATTTGCTAATCAACAATAGTCAGTTTGATTTATTTACGGTGTTGTTAGCATGGGCTACCGTGATGATACCTGTAATTTTGTTCGGTCTTGTTCTTTATCCTTCACGAAAGATGGCACCTAAAGTGATGGCTAGTAAGCTGGTAGTTAAAAGTATGTATTACATGAATCAGGGTGAAGTCAATAGTATCGATGAATATGTTGCTCAATTATCGGATATTAATTTACAAAAAGAATTATCTTATGAACTGTTTAAAATATCATCACTGCGTGATATGAAGCGTCGCCGATTTTTAACCGCGCTTATGGCTTCCTGTATCAGTTATATCATTATTTTTGCAAGCCATTTATATTCAAAATCAGGTATTTTTATGTAGCAGTTGGCTATATAAATAAGCCTGATTGCTAATTTGATTTTAATATGGGTAAAGTAACAGAAACAGCAGGCATGAAGCCCGCTATTTCTGCTGTCAGGTTGAGACCAAACTCTGTCTCGTATCTTCAGAATCTATAGTTGTTATCTAAAAGCTAATCGTATAAGTGGCATAGAGCACTCTGCCTAATACACTTTGATTATTCTTGTCATAACCATATCTGAATGTTGTGTTTAACTTGGGTAATTTATCAGTGAGGTTTCTAACACCAAAACTTATGTTACCAAAGCGCTCAAAATCATAGCCCAGATTTAAATCAACAATTTCCCATTTTTCTATTCTGTCGACATCAACACCGGCCATTTCTTCAACCACAGTTGTTCCATCATAGTCAGTAATATAGCGATAGGTTAGTTTTGAGGTAAAGTCATTTATTCTATAACCAAAGCTGGTATTGAAACGATGTTCTGGTGTGGTTTGTGAACCTACTTCGTCTAGCCGTGGTGCAAGCGGGGTTGCCTGAGTTTCATAACTTAAAATATAGGAACCGTTAAAATCAAAGTAGAAGCTACCTATTTCATCGGTTTCTATCTTAGCTTTGAAACCGAGATCAATACCATCCGTTGAGGTACCAGCCTGGTTAATTGAGCCTGTCTGGATATTTGTAATATTTCCAGTGGTATCACGTGTGACATTAATTTTTGTTGGATCAAACGCATTTAACATACCTGCATGCTCTAGAAATACAACATCCTGAGCTTCAAGGAACTGAACCTGATCATTGATCTGAATATCATAATAGTCAGCAGTTAATGAGATATCATCCGTAATGTCCCAAACGACACCAAAGGCATACTGATCTGAAGTTTCGGGCTTAAGGTCTTTATTTCCTTCACTACGTCTTTCAATCTGAACACCATCGGTACACCAGTCGTTCTGAGCCTGATCTGCAGGTGGCAATGTTGCACAAAAAATGGGGTCGGTTACTCGATTAAAGCTCAAAGCTTCTTCAGATAACAAATCATCGATACTTGGTACACGGAATCCCTGACTATAGGAAGCCCGCAATAACAAATCATCCAGGACTTCATACCGGATATTAACGCTTGAGGAGACCTTGCCTTCATCCGGGAGACTATATTTATCATATCGAGAAGCAACTTTTACAGACAGGTTATCCAAAATTGGGAGGTTTAGTTCACCATAAACGGCATAATACTCTCTGTCACCGCCAGAGTTTCCACCGAAAGTTGGAAAAGCAGAGCCGCCGGGTGCCGATTGCCTGTCCAGTTCGTCTTTGAAATAATAATCCTGCCACTCTCCGCCAACAGCATACTCCATGTTACCACCCTGAAGTTGTAATGCTGTCTCTGCCGACCAGGTGGAACTGACTCCTTTTGTTCTTGTTTCTGCTTTTCGAGTACTGGTATGTAAGAAACTGTTTAGTGTTTCTTCAGTGGCGTTGCCGCCCTGAACAAAAGGATTATACAGACCATCTTGTACCGCTTTATCATATTTATCTCTAAATATATAATGTTCTACTTTGACATTTGCATCATTACGACTGGCGGTGATAGAGGTTTCTAATACCCCATGGTCTGTTTCCCAGATTAGAGATGAATCAATATTGTAGACGTTAGTGTCAAACTCAGTTTCCCGATCTGCTACGCCAACCAGGCGCGTATAAGCCTGAATTTCTACCGGATTAGCAGAACCAAAAGTGGGATTGTATGGGTTGTCTGCAGCCATTCGGGTTCCACCGGGCGTCCAGACGGAGGTGCTTGCGGTGTTTGTTGTATCTCGTAAAGCCATAAACTGGGTTTTCCAGCTAAACTCGTTATTGATGTTATATAAGAAATTGGTAAATACAGAGTCTTTAACTCGACCGGGCATATGGTTTTTACCATCGAGATAACTATAACCACATCGTTTACCTTTGCTTCCTAAATCAATGACTCTATCTGCGGCACAATTGCCAGCTACCCATGGACCGTTTTGTTTACCGTCGGCACCAACCGGGTGATAATTACCTTCGGGAGCGTACAGCGAGCTGCGGTTGTAGGGAATATCCCAATCGGCATTTAATACTGGATCACGCGTACCATATTGCACGCCTTCCCATTCTTTATGTTCAAAAATGAACAGAGAACTTCCTTTATCCGCCTGTGTTCCTACGGTTAAAGTAAAGCCATCTTCGTCGCCAGTATCTCCAGAAGGCCTGCCTGCGGTTGCTGATAGCATTAATCCTTCGTAATCGGATTTTAGTATGACATTGATAACACCGCCAATAGCATCGGAACCATAAATAGCGCCTGCACCATCTCGCAGAATATCGATACGTTCTACCGCTTGAATGGGTATCAGGTTCAGGTTAGTGGACTCTCCCCCAAAAGTTGAAGAAGGCGCTATTCGCTTTCCATCAATCAGGGTAAGCGTTCGATTTGAGCCTAAACCTCTTAATCCTGAGCTAGAGTGATTGGTTGCTGAAGAGCCGGATGAACTGACAAAGCTTCCTTGTGAGTTAAAAGGCATCTGGGCGATAACAGAGCCTACATCTTGTAAACCTGTTGCTTTAATTTCTTCAGCAGAAATGACTGTGACTGGTAACGCTGTTTCCATATCGCTTTGAGATAATCGAGAGCCGGTGATGACAACTTTACGCTCTTCTTTGGTTTCGTTATTTTCTGCCTGAGCCATAAAGGCTGGAACAGAAATCAGACTACTGAGCAGTGTCAGCTTGACCGTTTTACTAATTAAATTTAATTTAAACATTAAGTAAATCCCCTGATATTTATTTTAATAAATATAAAATAGTTATAATTTTTGTAGTAAAAATACGCGGATTTTATTATTAGAATTTAGTATTTAAAAAAATACCAAAATGATTTGTTATCCGGAAAGTCGAGATTATTATTGTTGTTTTTTTCTATCAATGTAAATATTCCCACTAGATCAATTTCATAAATTCCTATACTGAGATTGTTAACATGATTGTTGTTTTTTGTATGCAATAGTAACAGTTTGTTTATTTGCTCTTTTTTTTAGTTACAAAATGTTCTGTTTAACATTAGGGGACGAGTGTGTGGTGTCGTTTTTTCCGGTTTTCATTAATTTATGCAATTCTGACTTTAAGGTCTTAATATCAACATAATGAATTAACTAGCTATAAAAAATTGAACTATCTTTCTATAGTGAGCTTGCTTGTTATTTTTGGACTATTTAAAAAAATATCTCACACAAGAATGTGCCTAGTTAGATAATCGCATTTTCCGATTATCTTTTATAATTACTGTTAACAGGTTGAGGAAAAGGTAATGGAAATCAATAAAAAAAAATGTTGTATTTTGTTAGTTTTGATCATGAATATGTTTGTAGGGCTGGTTGTTACCGCAATGGATTTTACACCAGAGCTATTTACTGTATTGAATATTAAAAAAATAAAATCGGGAGACGTTGTTTATTTTGAGCCAGGTAATTACAGATTGACATTCGAGAAAATTAATGCCCTAACTAACAATACTGGTAACAGGCTGAATGATGTCATTATTAAAAGAAAAGGTAGCTCTGGCAATGTTAATTGGGACGCCAGAGAGATGACTGGTAAAGTCGTTATGGATTTTCGGAATGTTGATAATCTAACTATAGAAAATATTAGTTTTCGAAATGTAGTTCCTCAACTGTATCAGGCGACTAACTCTACATTTAACCACTGTGTATTTAAAGACATATTATATTGGGACTCCAGGTTAAACCAAAATGCGTTAGTCAAGATATTGCATGGTTCAAATAATTCGATTAAAAATTCAACAGCTATCTGGAACTACACTGAGAAGAATGGTAAAGCTTATAAAATCTGGAAAGGCGAAAACCATGTGCTTTATAATAATCTGGCTACTGGAAATTTAAGGGGGGGGATTGATGTCTCTAACGGTAGCAATTTTAAAATTAAATATAATACGTTAATTCGAAATACAGAAGCGGGTTACGAAGATCACGGCATTTATGTGTATGAGCAATCAGGAGCAGTGTTATATCGGAATACCGTTTCTGGCTGGTCAACACAGCCATCAGGAGGCTCGGTAAAAATTAAAAATGTCGATACCATCGATATTAATCAGAATGTTTTTTCCACTTCGGGCATACTCGTACGTAATGGTGGTAGTTCTAGCCAGAACCGTATGGAAAACATCAAAATATCAAATAATGAAGTTGATGAAGGCGATATTAATGTCTGGACACCTTATTCCCCACCGATAGCAATTGTAATCATTGGAAATACAGTTAACAATGGAAAAATATCAGCCAGGTTTTCTATTCTGGACTATGAGTTATTTAATCAGTATTCCGCTCTGGCGAACCGATATGGTGGTGTTTATAACAATGAAACACAGGACGGCCTGCGGTTATCTGATGGAATCAATCAGAGTGGTAACTCACAGTTATAATCAGGAAAGGTAAAATATCATATCAGACTGATGACTATGGTCAGGTGATGGGGGCTCGCCCGTTACCTGACCCAGAACTGGGTGATTGTTACACCATTGAGTCCCGCATTAATCAGGAAAACTCCAAAAATGACCGGAACCACAACATACACAACGGTGTGCAAAAAAACGCCTGTTTTGAAACCCAGTTTATTTTTCATAAATGTTAATTTGATTAATTTTTCTGGCGATGAAATTGTCTGAATAATAGTATAAATACCGTACAATACTATAAATATACCTAAACCAACTGTTGAATACTCCACTGATAGCCTCTTTAATGTCGTCTGATTGCGGGTTTGTTCCAAATTACGTTAAACAGGAGAAAATCTTGTATTATTCGACTAATTTGAAGTAATCCCCGTATTTTATCGTTGTTTCATTTTTGGGTAAACCATCAATTTTGAATAAATATTGCACAGCTAAGCCAGTCAACTGATTGTGTTAATTTGTTCTCTTGTCGAAATCTTTGTCACAGTTACAATACTAACCTGTACTGAAGTGAAAGGTTAGTCGGCATTGTGAAACGTAGGGCGTTCATTGTCTATTTATCTGTTACACTGGTAAAAAATTTATGAATAACATTGTCTGCAAAACAGACAGCCTGGGAGATAAAAATGAAAAAAACATTCCTGTTAGCGTATTTAATCGCTTCAATACCATTGATTATCAGTTGTAGTGAGGATGCTTCACCAGCTAAAACTTCTGGCGATAACTCAGTAATGACTACTAAGGAAAAAGTGAACATTGGAACAAAATCACTGGAGACACAAAACGAAGAAACTGCACGGCAACCAGATAAATTTCTTGCTGCGGTCATTTCAGCAAACTTTAACGATATTAAAGATCGCTATAAAGCACGTCATCCACAAGAAACGCTACAGTTTTTTGGTATAAAACCGGGAATGACTGTTATCGAAATGCTACCTGGTAAAGGCTGGTACAGTAAGTTATTGTTGCCTTATTTAACGGGGAAGGGAGAATTGATTGGTGCTGATTATGCCATTGATATGTATCCAAAATTTGGTTTTTTTAATGAGGAGCAGCTAGAGGCTAAAAAAAGCTGGGTTAAAGAATGGACTGCGGATGCTGAAAAATGGCGAAACAAAGATAGCGCAACAATTAACGCTTTTCAGTTAGGAGCAATGCCAGAAAATATTAAAGGTAGTGCAGATGCTGTATTATTTATACGGGCTTTACATAACCTTGCACGATTTGAAAATGATGGTAAATACTTAACGACAGCGCTTGATGATGCATTTCAGGCTTTAAAACCTGGCGGTATTGTAGGTGTTGTTCAGCATCAGGCACGTTCAACGGCTTCTGATAAGTGGGCTGATGGTTCTAATGGATATCTAAAAGAATCTTATGTGAGTGAGCGTATGCGAGAGGCTGGTTTTGAAAAAGTTGCATCAAGCGAAATCAATATAAATATCAAAGATCAACCAACAGAAAAAGACAGGGTCTGGCGTTTGCCACCAACCCTGGCTACTAGCAAAAAAGACGTAGAACAGCAAAAGCGTTTTAAAGAAGTAGGGGAGTCAACTCGAATGACTTTGTTATTTCGTAAGCCAGGTTAAGATTAAGTTTCATATTGTGAAATAAAACTATCACTGTTGTATTACCATACAATTTCAAACCAGTCTGCTTAATTAAACAGGCTGGTTTGACTGATTAGGATAGCTTCAGGGCTTGCGGTTACATTTAAATATTAAAATTGTGATGTGTTATTAATCAGGAGAATCAGGCACTTTCTACGGTGATGTTTTTAACGTTGCTTTTGAGATCTCTTTGTATATTACATTGTGGTGGTTGCTCAATCAGACTATTAATTTTTTCTCCTATTTCCGCATCACTTAACAGTTGTTGAAAATTCTTTTCCAGCGTATTTTTGTTATCTGATATTAATTCTCTGCTATTAAAGTTAATCAGACAGGGATATCCATTAACATCCATTTTCCAACGGGATAATTGTTTCTCAAAACACCCTGAAACCAAAGGGTTGATTGCGACCACTGCATCATAGGTTTCTCGTTTTTTATTATTTGCTATGGTTGTTGTGTCTTGAATACAATTGTTAACGTAATAAGTTTTCAACTCTATCTTTAATTTTCCTTCAAGTTCTCTGGCTAATTGTAAATTAAGCTCTTTAATAACAGATTGAATTTCCAATTTGTTAAATTCTGCTTCTTTAGCGGCGTTAACGCCTTTTTTTAATGAAGTAATGAAATCAGCCATTATGCCTCCCCCGAATTTGTCAAAGTTTTGTAAACAAAAATACAGTCAGAAAAAAACAAAACTATAGTAGCAATATTTGATTTGCAGATGAAATTGTTTGTTTTATTCGTCTATATTTAAAGTCAGTTATAATTTGCCGTCTAATCTAACTTGTTTTATATTGAGTTAATGTGAGGCTGTCAGCATTAATCTAATGTCATCACCTGTCAAAAATTACAAGTACAGACTTGATCTCCCGCGTATAATAAAAATGAGAACCAGAACTGGTTATTGCTATGGTTTTTTGTATAGGAGACTTGTTCTGGTCAGTAAGAAAAGCGGCATAATGCAATATTTCGCAGATATTTCAAAGTCGCTGAATCTTTAAATATTTCAAAACGGTATGCTTTCTTACTTTATTGCGCTAAATCAGGTAAATATTTTGACAATCCTCAGATTAAAGTCAAAAATACCAGCAGGGTGGGGATTAGTAAGAGCGGCAGGTACTGGAAGTTTAAATGGCCAGCTCATATTTCTAAATTAAATGAATATTTTGTTGTTACAAAATTAAGGTGAGTGAAAAGTGAAACAGTGGAACCCTGATAGCTGGCGAGCGTTGCCAATAGTGCAACAACCAGATTATAACGATCTTAAAAAGCTAGCTGAAATTGAGCTAGAACTGAAATCTGCTCCACCTCTTGTATTTGCAGAAGAAACCCGTAGTTTACATCAACAACTGGCCGATGTTTGTCAGGGTAAAGCGTTTATATTACAGGGCGGTGATTGTGCGGAATCATTCAGTCAGTTTAATGCTTCAAGTATACGAGACACATTTAAAGTGCTCATGCAAATGTCTGTGGTGCTCACTTATGGTGGTAAGTGCCCTATTGTAAAAATTGCTCGAATGGCCGGGCAGTACGCAAAACCAAGGTCATCAGGTATCGAGACGATCGACGGTATTTCATTACCTTCGTATCGAGGAGATATTATAAATCGCATGGATTTTACGCAGGAAGCGCGTGTTCCGGACCCTTCCAGGATGTTAAAAGCTTATTATCACAGCGCATCTACACTTAATTTGTTGCGCGCTTTTGCTCAAGGAGGGCTGGCTGATTTGCACCAGGTTAGTCGTTGGAATATGAGCTTTGTTGAAGCGAATCCTTTAAAGGAAAAATATCAACAGTTGGCTGAAAGAATACAAGATGCTCTAGAGTTTATGGATGTTTGTGGTATGAACGGTGCAAATGCTGCCTATCTTACCGAAACATCGCTTTACACTTCTCATGAAGCGTTGCTTCTGGGTTATGAAGAAGCGCTAACCCGGCGGGATCATCTGTCAGGTAACTGGTACGATTGTTCTGCGCATTTTGTATGGATTGGTGAGCGTACACGACAGTTAGATCATGCACATATCGAGTTTTTTCGTGGGATAAATAACCCTGTTGGCGTTAAAGTTGGCCCTGGAATGAAAACAGATGAATTGCTAAGAATAATCGATGCTTTAAATCCTGACAACATTGCTGGTCGACTCACGTTTATTACTCGCATGGGAGCAGATGTTCTACCTGAAAAATTACCTGCTCTGGTAAAAGCAGTTCAGTCAGAAGGGCGTAATATTGTCTGGATATCGGACCCAATGCATGGCAATACAGAAAAAACATCAAATGGCTATAAAACACGCAATTTTAATCAGATTATGCGTGAAATCAGTCAGTTTTTTTCGGTGCATAAAGCCTGTGGTACCTATCCCGGCGGTGTTCACCTGGAAATGACCGGACAACATGTCACTGAGTGCACTGGCGGGGCTTATGGCCTGTCTGAACAAGATCTTGAGCAACGTTATCACACTCAATGTGATCCGCGTCTTAATGCTGATCAGGTATTGGAAATGGGGTTTTTAGTCGCGGAGTTGCTAAAAAATGCTCGAACCAATTGATGTATACTATACCCGGGCACCTAGAAGATGCATGAAACAGTGTCTAGCTTAAAACTGAATCGATTAAGTTAAAGTCAGGGTGTCATTTGATAATAAAAAACCTGTTTGATTAAAACAGGTTTTTTATATTCGAGCCGATTCTACTTTCTAATTATTTCTTCTTACTCGACTCTGGTAAAGTTGGTGGTATTTTTTGCTCAGATTTACGCTCAGGTACATTTTCCCCTCGGTATAGTCGGTAAGCTTTATCTGGAAACTTCTGCTGAACAATATTCAGCGCTTCATTAAAGTCTGCTGCCTTAAAAGTATCTGTTGCCCCCTGGTTAGTTCCAGAATGTATCAGTACAGTAAAATATTCCACCAGATTTCTCCCTTGGTTTGTTAAAACAGGCAAAGCGATTATTATACCAAAAACCCCTGAAACCTGCATTTACAAGGAGTTTGGGTATATCGTTTTATTTTCGATAGCTAATGTACTAGAAGAACATAAAGTAATCAAATTTATTTGAGATTATTAGCCTCTCAATTTTAAGCCAGGCGAGGCCATTCTGGCAATTTTTTAAGTGAAAAAACTCGATTAAATACTCAAAATTCAGCATTGTGATAGACGTTTTGTACATCGTCCAGCTCGTTGAGCATATCAAAGAATTTATCGAATAAAGCAACATCCTCACCGGTTATCGGGGTTGTGTTTTGAGGAATAAATTGAATTTCATCGACTGAGTAATCAATATTGCCAAATTGTTCGCTGAGAGCCTGTTTTGCCTTAAAGTATTCGTTATGGGGAGCAAAAACAGTTATCTTACCGTTTTCATTTTCAATATCTGTCACATCGACATCAGCGTTCATTAATGCTTCTAGTGTTGCTTCTTCATCCTGACCTTCAAATACCAGAATGGTGCTATGGTCAAACATGTGACTAACACTACCCTGAGTACCAATTTTACAGTGAGTTTTAGTAAAACAGACTCTAACGTCGCCAAAAGTCCGATTAGGGTTGTCGGTTAAACAATCGACAATGACCATACAGTTGCCTGGACCGTAGCCTTCATAACGAGCAACAGCAAAATCTTCACCACCACCACCTTTAGCTTTATCGATTGCTTTATCAATAACATGGCCCGGTACCTGATCTTTTTTTGCGCGCTCAATCAAGCCGCGTAAAGCAAGATTACCGTCGCTATCTGTACCGCCCGATTTTGCACAGACGTAGATTTCCCGGCTATATTTACTATAGATTCTGGCGTTCGCATCAGATGTTTTGGCCATTGATTCTTTTCTGTTCTGGTAGGCTCTGCCCATAACATGTCCTGAATAAGTAAAATCAATATAAGGGGCTGATTTTACATAGAAGCGCCTGATTAGTGAACCTTTTAGTAAAAAACAGAATGAGCAAATAGTGCTTGATTAATTTTCAGGGATTAAAGAACGTTATGATGCGTATTGTTTTTGTTAAATCAGGATGCACTAACGACAGCTAGTTAACAATTACAGCATACGGCACAGATAAAACACGAAGATATCAGATGTTGCCTGAAGAGCTCTTGATTAAAGGGGAGAAGGTTGTCGACATGGTGGGCGCTACTGGGCTCGAACCAGTGACCCTCGCCTTGTAAGGGCGATGCTCTCCCAACTGAGCTAAGCGCCCATGTCGTCAACAGGGGCGCATTCTAGAGACAAACGAAGAAGTGGTCAAGCCCTAAATTAAATATTTTTTTAAAGCGACATTTTGTTAAAATAACGTTACTTAAATTAATACTCGTCACAAGTGATACGCTATGTCTGTAAAAACTCGATTTGCTCCATCGCCAACAGGTTATTTACATGTTGGTGGTGCAAGAACTGCACTATATTCCTGGCTACACGCAAAAGCCCACCAGGGCAAATTTGTATTAAGAATAGAAGATACCGATCTTGAACGTTCAACACCAGAAGCCGTTGAAGCCATACTGGATGGTATGCGCTGGCTACAGTTGGAGTGGGATGAGGGGCCCATTTTTCAAACTCAGCGCTTTGATCGCTATAAAGAAGTCATTAATAAACTGGTTGATGAAAATCAAGCGTATCCTTGTTTTTGTAGTCGAGAGCGTCTGGATAAATTACGAGAAGAACAAAAATCGAACAAAGAAAAACCAAGATATGATGGAAAGTGTAGACATCTTGAGCAAAACGAAAATGATTTAACAAAAGATCATGTTATTCGCTTTAAAAACCCATTAACTGGTAAAGTCCATTTTACAGATTTTGTAAAAGGAGATATCAGTTTTGCAAATGAAGAGCTTGATGATCTGATTATTGCGCGTACCGATGGCTCACCAACTTATAACTTTACAGTCGTCATTGATGATATGGACATGGGGATTACTCAGGTAATACGCGGCGATGATCATCTAAACAACACCCCCCGTCAAATGAATATTTTTAGCGCATTAGGAGCAAAACCGCCAGAATATGGACATGTACCTATGATTTTAGGGGATGACGGTAAAAAGTTATCCAAGCGTCATGGAGCGGTTAGTGTTATGCAGTTTAGAGATGATGGCTATCTACCACAGGCCGTATTAAATTATCTGGTTCGGCTTGGTTGGTCTCATGGTGATCAGGAGGTTTTTTCTGTTGATGAAATGATTGAGTTATTTGATGCCAATACCATCAATAAGGCGCCGTCTGCATTTAATACCCAAAAACTTAACTGGTTGAATCAGCACTATATTAAGACGCTTCCGATAAGTGAGTTGATGGTACATTTACAGTGGCACCTCGATAACGAGGCAATAACTTTGGAAAATGGGCCTGATTTAAGTTTACTTATCCCGGAGTTTGCAGAAAGGACCCAGACGCTTAAGGATCTGGTGTCAACGATCAAACCCTACTATGCAGATTTTGACCAGTTTGACGAAAAAGCAGCCAAAAAGCATTTACGGCCTGTCGCCAGAGACCCCCTGGCGTTGGTCAGACAAAAGCTTGAAAATATCGACTGGAAGGCAGATATGATTCAACAAGCGATTGATCAAACTGCCCAGGAGCTTGAAGTTGGAATGGGTAAAGTGGGCATGCCACTTAGAGTCGCAGTTACTGGAGCGGGTATGTCACCAGCACTGGACCTGACTTTGAGTTGGGTCGGGAAAAAACGCACACTTAGCAGAATTGATAAAGCGTTGGAATTTATTGCACAGCGAGTGAGTTAAACTCTGCTTGAGCTAAAGACTATAAAAGAGTAAAAAATGCGGATACCCCTGATAATACAATTAGCAGCATCTCATCGGATCTCAAGGTATATTCGAGCAACGATGCTATTTATTTTAATGATAACGGGGTATTCTGGCACTGTTTTTGCGAACCAGATAGAAGTTATTACGGAGTCGCCAGGCCAGGGGAGTATGATTATTGGGAAGCTCTCAGGTAATGGTAGGGTTTTTGTTGGCAGTCAGGAATTACAGTTAACTCGTAACGGCTATTTTGTCTTTGGAGTAGGACGAGATGCGCCACCTGAAGTCACCATTAACGCAAAATTCAATACAGAAGAAAAATCTCTTTCTATCCCCATAAAGTCTCGTCACTGGAAAATTGAGCGAGTTAATGGATTGCCTCCTTCGAAGGTAAATCCAAAATCAAAAGCTGTACTTGCCAGAATTACAAAGGAAGCCCGGCTGGTAAAAGCCGCTCGTAACAGGGAAAGCGAAATGGAATATTTTAAAATGAAATTTATAATGCCTGCTAAAGGTCGAATTTCCGGGGTTTATGGAAGTCAGCGAGTTTTAAATGGAGAACCTAAAAGGCCTCATTACGGACTCGATATTGCGAATAAAACGGGTTCAAAAGTTATCGCTCCAGCTGATGGTGTAGTATCATTAATACATAGCAATATGTTTTATTCGGGTGGCACTATTGTTATTGATCATGGTTATGGTATCAGTTCGACCTATATCCATTTAAATTCAATTAGTGTAAAAAACGGACAGAAAGTTGCCCAGGGTGAAAGCATTGGAACCATCGGTGCAACAGGCAGAGCAAGCGGCCCTCATCTGGACTGGCGACTTAACTGGTTTAACACTCGACTGGATCCTCAGTTGCTGATTAATGATTAACCGTTTATAACGATAACCATCAGTGGCATTCAACGTAAAAAAGCTTAGTTAAACAAACAGGTATTAATAGTGTTAAGTTATTTAGAAACTGCAGAAGGCTTTATTCAACTGGCTCAAATGAAATTTGACGAGTCATATGCTAATTGGGAAATACTCCCAAATGGTGTCCAGTTAAGAATGATGGATATTGGTGTACTGGAAGTCAGAGTACCTGATGCTTTAGTATCTAAACCCGCTAATAATGCTATTGTTATTTCCTGTGGCATACATGGGAATGAAACTGCGCCGATAGAAATAGTCTCTCGTCAGATAAGCCAGATCGTCACCGGAGTTATTACCCCCAGGGTAAATATTTTATACCTGCTCGGTAATCCTGAGTCGATGAAAATATCGAAACGCTTTGTAGATATCAATATGAATCGCCTGTTTCAACAGGCATATTTAAGTTACGAAAGAACACCTGAAAATCAGTATGAACTAGACCGTGCTGCGAGTCTGGAGGGCTATGTTACTGATTTTTTTGAGAATAATGCTGAAGGTACTAAAACTCATCTGGATTTGCATACGGCAATAAAACCATCTTTTCATAAAACCTTTGCTATCAGGCCCTTTGGCCAGGGGACTATTGCTGACGATTCAAAGAAACTATTAATTGCGTTAGGGATAGAAGCCGTACTTCAACATAATAAAGAATCGACGACTTTTTCTTATTTTTCCAGCGAGACCTTTAAAGCCGAAGCCTACACGCTAGAGCTCGGAAAAGTGAAACCTTTTGGAGAGAATAATCCAGAAGATTTTAAACTGGCGATCGAGTGTCTTGACGTTTTGATTCAACATCAGTCAATTGCAGACACAGATACCTGCAAGCTGGTTGAGTATAAAGTTGTTGCAGAGATTATGCGTAATAGTGAAGATTTTAAATTTTATGTGGATGAAAAGGTTGAGAATTTCACCGCATTTCCGCAGGGGTATTTAATAGCTGAAGATTTCAATTACAACTATCGTGTTGCATTTGAAGAGGAGTCAGTCGTATTTCCCAATATACAGGTACCGGTCGGGCAGCGCGTAGCAGTCATGGTTACCAAAGTGAATGACGAGAGTAAGCTGGTCAGGTCACTTTGATTGGGCAAATATGTCATTCTGAGAAATTAGTCCTGGCAGCGAGCTGACGGTCTTCTATAATGAACTGGCTTATTGTGGGCGATTAACGCAGGGTGGATGGCTCTGGTTGTTCGTTAATTTATGGAGGCAACTCTGCTTCTGGATGTTAATTTTCTGAAAAGGAAGTTTGACGCCAGCGTGGAATGCTTACAAATAACTATAAAAATACATGAAAAAAACTCAATTTTTTGTTCTTCTTTGTTTGTCTTTTGCGCAACAGACTGTTTATGCGACTAATAAATCAGCGGTTATTGCCAGCGCTGGGCTCGACGATAACCCTCACGAACTTGCGAAAAGCTTTGTTCCAGAACAGGAAACATTCGCTCTGGCTGGGTTTTACATCGATTATCATTATGATGAACTTTTCTATTGGGATGTGACTTCTGAAAAAGCTCAATATTTTGATGATGGCAGAGCGGACTGGTTTAATTTAAACACTGATATTAAAGTTGCTTCTGATTTTTCTATTAAAGATGTCGTGTTTAATTATTCCATCGGACTCAATTATCAGTCAAATGATGAAACTTTTGTTAATAAAGAAACCGGACTTGTTGCGACTTATACAACAACACCAGTTAATTCAGAACCTGTAGTGACAGAATCGATAGCCGATCGATTTGATCATAAAGAGAATGGTTTCCATTTGTCTCTGGGCTACCCAATTAACAAAGATTCTCTGGTTTTTCTTCAATACGCCAGTCAGAATCGAAAATTTGAAAACTATGAGCTAACAGGCTTAGATAACCTGGATCACAAAGAATCTGCTATTTTAGTGGGTGTTGAATTTAAACC
>JADGFG010000096.1 GCA_016743995.1 Kangiellaceae bacterium
AATCGGCAGTAGGCCTGGGCTTACTTTTATCAGAAGGGATTGGTGATACCATCAGAGTTTCTCTTGCAGCTGATCCGGTTGAAGAAATTAAAGTTGGCTTTGACATTTTAAAGTCATTGAGTATTCGCCAGCGTGGAATTAACTTTATTGCCTGTCCCTCTTGCTCAAGGCAACAGTTCGACGTTATTAAAACAGTGAACGAGTTAGAAATGCGTCTTGAGGATGTGCGTGACGCTATGGATGTTGCTATTATCGGTTGTGTGGTGAATGGTCCCGGAGAGGCAAAAGAGGCTGATATTGGCTTAACGGGTGGATTACATGCAAGCTTGCTTTACCAGGATGGTAAAAAAGATCATAAGATTGATAATTCAGCGCTAATAGATTCTATCGAAAAGTCAGTCCGTGAAAAGCTAGCTTTAAAAAATACAGAGTTGCAGATGAAAACCAAAGGTGAGCAAATTATTGATGTAGAAAACAAGTAAGGATTATACGGCCTCATTCAAATATCGCATCTGGCTTATTTTATGTCTTTTACGTCAACTGGCCACTTAAAAATAAAGCTGGCTCCTCCCAGTTTAGAGCGAACAATTTTGACTTTACCATGATGAAGCAGTGATATTCGCTTAACGATGGCAAGACCCAGCCCAAAACCTTTCTGGTTTCCTTGAGTTTCGCCGGTAATTCTGACAAAGGAATTAAAGACTCGCTCTCTTTCATTTTTAGCTATTCCTTCACCATCATCATCTACCGATAGATAATTGAAACCATTATTTTGCTTGAAATTGACTACAACATTATGTTTACAGTAACGCAGTCCATTTGTGATCAGATTTTGTAAACATCGTTCAATCAGATCACTGTCACAATAGACTTGGGATTCAGAACAAATCGTATCGTAACGGATTGTTTTATCATTTGAGTTCTTTGACAGTTTTTCAACAAGTGTAGAGATTAAACTTTTAATATCACCCTTTTCTATATTGGCAATAAATGTAGTTCTTTTTAGCGTAGCATAACTTAGTAGCTCATTAACGAGTTCCTGAATTTCTGTAATATCCTCACCAATGCTAGATAACTGTTGTTTTACCATTTTTTCATTATTTGAGTTGGTTGCAAGCTCAAGTGAGAATTTTATTCGAGCTAATGGTGTTCTCAGTTCGTGAGAAATGGCGTGAGACATTTCCTGTTGATCATTAATAAGCTGTTTTATTTTTATAAGCAGATTATTGTAGGCATCTGCGATGTGTTTGACTGAGGAGCGTGGCGATACTTTTACGGTAGAGTTCCATTTGGAATGAGCAAAGTTAATTGCTGCACGTTCTATACTTTGTAAATCTCTGGATAGCGGTAAGGTCCAGATGTAAATGATAGCGGCAATAACCGAGTAAAAAACCATTATCCAGAGGTATTTCAGCCAATGGTTTGATTGTGAATCTGGAATCTCTATTGATAGTAACAGGTCTGAACTATCGAGCTTAATATATGAAATAAAGTCATCATTGACATTTTGCAGGGTAATTATTTCACCAGCATAGAGAGCTGCTCTGATGTCATTTCCCTGTACCTGCTCACCATTAATTATTGACAGCTGCATGCCCAGCATGTCGTTATAACTTTCAATCAGTGATTGTTGTTGTGAGTCTTTTGTATTGTTAACTTTTTCTGCCAACAGGGGAAGAACCTGCTCATAGGAAAGTTGTCCGTCGTTAGAGGAGTAATTCTGCCACAGCGCGTCGACACTCCAGCCAACAAATATTACAGAGGTAACTACAACAAAATAAAAACGAATAAAAATCTGATTGCCTAACTTCACTGGTTGTTACCAGGCTCCCGGAATAAATAAGTATCCTTTCCCCCAGATTGTCTTTATTTTAAACGGTTCTTCTGGATCGTCTCCCAGTTTTTTTCTGAGTTGTGATATTCTGACATCAATGGAACGATCCATTCCATCATACGGTCGATTATAAAGTTTATTAAATAGTTGGACTCGGCTTAATATTTCTCCTGCATTTTCAGCTAAAAGTAAAATAAGCTCAAATTCATGGCTGGATATGGTAATAACTTCATCATTTAATATAACTTTTCGCGATTGAACATCAATCTTAAGGCTTCCGAATTCTATTTCATTTTTGACTTCCTGGCTTTGATGGCGAGTTCGTCTGAGCAGTGCATTTATTCTAGCTAGTAAAACTCTAGGTTCTACCGGTTTTATAACGTAATCATCAGCACCAAACTCAAGCCCGAGGACCTGGTCAAAATTTTCACTACGCGCAGTTAGCATGAGAATCGGTCCGTCAAATTCTGGTCGAATTTCTTTGCAAATACTAAGCCCATCTTTACCGGGGAGCATAATATCCAGAATGACAATGTCTGGAGAAAAATCTTTAAAGCTTTTGTAAGCTTCATTGCCGAAAGATTCAATGGATACGCTAAAACCAGATTCTGTCAGGTAATCTTTGGTCAGTTGTGCCAGCTTCTCATCATCTTCAATTAGTAATATTTTTTTTGCTTGGTCGTTCATGGTTTAATTCCTAATAAAATCGCCAGGGGTTCCGCCGTTTTCGTCGGTATGATTTTACCTGTCTTTGTAATCGGATACTTTTCTTAAACTCTACTTCATCTCGATCAGTGTTTAAGAGGAATAATGTTAAATTTTCATCAAGGCTAAAAGATACCTTTAATTCTGCGGAATTGCTATTGTTCCAGCACTGAATTGGAGTCTCTTTGATTGAGCGAGTTAAACAAAAGTTTGACTGTTGCTTAGATTGCCAACGGATATGGATGTTTATCTCGCAGCGAGTTTCATCTTCTGAAAGCAAACACAAATTTGGAGACAAAAAAAGCCCATACCTATTTTCTTTTAGCTTTTCTGTTTTAGCGTGGGCACTAAAAACAGCTATCAGAAAATTTAGCGTAATGAAGCTGAATAATATTATGTTTCTAATATTAATGGTAATTTCTCAATTAAAAATTAAATTCTTTGCCAAAAAATAAAGTAATAACACCGTCCTCTTCAACAATAGGACTATTTGTAATTCCACTTCCCAGATATTGGTACTGTAGACCGAACCGCCATGTATTTTCAGGTTCGGGATTTTGAATCCAGCTTAAGCGTATAAAAGGACTAAGATTACTGCTTGCAGTATAAGCGACGAAGTCATTGGAAATTATTTCTTCTTGTTTAACACCGTAGTAATAATCTGTTGTTTTCTGATCGTTCCAGGTAAAACCGAGTGTGGTACTCCAGTTATCTCCGAATATACCTGTAGCATAAGCAAAACGTACTTCATGCCCATCGTGTACATTAGATATGTCAGTCAGGACTTCGAGCTGATATTCGCCATCAAATAATACGCCGTTAAGTTCAACCCCTCCAAACCAGCTTATTTTTCGTTTGTTCAGCTTGTAGTTATCGTCAGGGGAAATGTAGTCTGGCTTGTTTAGTTCCAGAAAATAAATACCTTCATAACCAGGAGCCGTTAGCAAATTCAGCATCCAGCTATTTGTTTCATACAATGTATAACCAACATCCAGGCTATCAATGAAGAATCTTTCTTTGTAATAACTCCACGTGGGAAGAACTGGTAAATGAATATCTTTTAAATGGTTAACCGGGTTTGTTTTTATCCCCAGACCAAAAGCGACTCCAAAGGAAATTTTGTCCAGTGTTTTACAGTTCTCATCATTAAGTAGACAGTAATTAGTCGTTTCTTGAGCTTTTTCCGCCGCGTAAATATCTACAGGTAGCAGTAAGCCCACCAAAATGGTGTATACCGCTATCACTGTAAATGGAAGCTTATCAAACTTAAGCAATTTAACGAGGGCCAACAATGCTGCCTATATATTCTATTTTTATCAGATACAACAGATTCTGACGGATTTTGAAACTTTAATCTTTGATTAAATAGTCAATAAATGTAAAAAACTGTATTATTTACTTTAAGTTAAAAGAAAGACTATTAATTTAACTTATTATAATAAGACGGTTAAATAACAAAAGGTTATAAGTGGGTAGTGATTGGTTATCTTGTAGAAGAATTTAATAAGTGATTAGTTTTTTATTACTTAATTGCAATCGTCCCCTTTAAGTGACAAATTAACGTGCTTAAATAGTAATAATGTCAAATATTTGTAGCTATCTCAATATTATTTAGTGTAAAATTCGACCTGTGTCTATATACTAATTACGCGTTAATTTATGTGTGTTTTTTCTCATTTTTAGCATGTTTGTTGTAAGTTTGCGTTAAATTAATTCAAGGACATCAGTTTTACAAATATTAAACAGGTTTGAATCTTTGGCGAGGTTAATATTTTAATATAAAGTACCTTCTCAAAGAAGGTTCTCCTGACGATTATTAATCTGAAAAGAATTTAGCAGGAAGATATCAGGGTATTATAATGAAGGTTTTAAAGTTAATCAGTTATTGTTTTGTTGTCGTAGGGTTAACCGGTTGCAATAGTATGAATGTTGTTTCGGATGACTCTTCTTTAAAAAGCTCAAGCGAGGTCGTTACTTTAGCTGATTATTCACTAAATAATGGTTTTATAACAATAAAAACAACAAGCTACGGTTGTACTTTTATTAATAGCTACGAGGTGGCACTGGCTAGCAAAAGAGATAACGCGATTGAAGTTCTTCAAACTCAACCAGATGTCTGTGGAATGAAGCCTAGAAGTGTATCGTTGCAGTATTCCTATAAGCATCTGGGCCTTGACATGGATAAAAGTGTCCAGGTAAAAAATCCAGTTCGCTCACATCAGTCGACGGCAATGAATTAATTGAGACTTAATTTTGACCTGAGATCAGCATTAATTACTAAACTCCCTGAAAACCTGCATTTCCTGGGGGTTTGGGTAAATGTCTCAGGTTCGCTTGTGGTTTTATTATTGCTGCCTGTTTAGCTGTAATAAACTATTTTCCGCAAACTCAAGAATCTGCTCACTCGGTTTAACTGTAAACTTAAGTGTTTCCAGGTAAAATTCCAGACTACTAATGATATCTGCGAACAGGTTTATAGAGCTATCTTCTGTGGTATGCGGATTTCGAATCAGATGATGACTTATAAAGTTAATGCAGCCATCAATGATTTCAATGGAGTTATTAATTTTAAGTTTCACAAATCCCTGGCGTATTTTTGCTAACTTCTCATGGACTGTTTTTAATAAAGTAGCTTTTCTATTTTGAGTCGTAAAGTTAAGAAAGTCGCTCATCAGCTCCTGAACCAGCTTGTGTGTGTTGTTACAAACTTTCATTTTACTTTCCGATAACTTTTGTCTCCTGGGCGAAGTCAGGCCTGAGTATCGAGCCAGTTCATCTTCTCCTACTGCTTTTCCGATGCTCTCAAGAACAATGTATAAAATATTTGTATCTTTATCAGAAAGTGGCTTTTTGCTGGATATTGCATTATTAATCAGGTCAATCGCTACTGTTAATCGAATGCTTTGGTCATCGACCTGTAATATTCTTAACAGACTATTTAAGTTAGTCATCTGTTTGTGAATTTGTTTGAGGTTGACCGGTTCAAATTTATTTTCCTGACTGTTAGTCAACGCGTCTTTGATATCGTTAATTTCGTCCAGTAGTGCTTCAGCGATAGAGACATAATCTTTGTCTCTGGGGCCTCTCATTTCTTTGGTTTCCTGACGAAGTAATGAGTCACTAATGTCCGTTGGTTTTAATTCAAAGTGAGAGAGAAGAGAAGAAACTTTATGAGAAGTTGCTCCACTAATCAGAGTAAGATATAACATTTCCTTTTCCAGTTGTCGACTTTCAGTTTTGCTATCCTTAAGTAAAGTTGCTGGTTTATTTTCTACCAGTCGAATTTGTCTATCTAGCCGGGAAAAGAGTTTTAGTCGAGTTTTGGTAAGAACCAGAGAGTTTTCAATAAAACCATCAAGCAGACCTTGAGCGATCCACCACAGATTTGGTGTATTGGGACGAGGGCATTCATCATCTAGTTTTTGCATTGCACGCTGCATCATTTTTAAACCGCCAATCAGATTAGTCTGACGTAGTACTTCTATTAGCCCTATTTGGTACATTTGTCTGATATGCCGTGAAGTTGAAGCGCTTTCTTCGCTGGTGATCAAAACAAGCTTACGGTTGTTTCTGGTTTTTTCGTGTTCGTAGTTAAAAAATTCAGACTCTTGAAGCAGGGGAGCATTTATACTATTTCTTATGCTGTTTATCGCAGGCAGTAATAGTTGAGGAAGATCGTGAGGTTTCTGGTTGACATGTTCTGTGTAGCGCATTAACCGTGCCAGTGCAAATGAAATAGTTTCTAACAACTGGTGCTGGGTAGCTTGCTTTTTTTTGGGTAAACTCTTAATCAGTTTTATTGTATCAACGCTAAGTTGTTGAGCGCCTTTCATATCTAAAAGCGTAAATACGCCTTTTAGTTTACTTAAATGTGTTATTGATTTTTTTAGCTGAGTTTGTTGCTTTGAGTTTTTCGCGTACTGTTCTAGTGAGTTTATTGATAAGTTTATTTCAGCAGAAACATCTTCAAGAATCAGATCTAAAGATTGCAAAGTACTAACTTGAGACATCTTTATTTGTCCTTTTTACTAACAGGTATGACCAGGCACATAGCTGATATTAGTTTATTTTTGATTTTTTAAGTATGATAGATTTCGCAATTACGAAATATAGCATTTATAGAAAGAAAGTTGAACAATTCAAATTTAGAACAACTTTAGAATTTTTTCCAGTGATCTGTCAATTAATTGACGTTTTTTTTCTAATGGGTGTTATTTTGCGGCAAAGTTAACGTTAATTTAATCGCTATATCTGATATCCTGAATAAGTATTAAATCTTAATTGTGTTAAATAAGATTTACTCTATAAATATCAGCTTATTTAATTATTTAGACTAATTTGATTGTATGGTTCAATATGGGCTATTGGTTTAGTTCGATTAATACGTCCCGATAATAGTATCATTTATTTGCGAAAGAAATCTCAGGATATTCACATGTTAATCGAGCCCGTCAGTGGATGGAGTCAATTTGAATATAGCGATGACGTGGTTGAGCTGATTGCTCAAAGTATGGAGTTGGTTGATAACGGTGGAATCTGGCAGTATTACAATTTTACTGAAGATTCGTCAGTATGGTGCTCTAATGAAACCGAAGCGACAAATCAATTGCAGGTTACTTTTGACTCAAATGCTGATGATGCAAAAATTAAAAGGTTGGGAATTGAGTTAACCAATAATGGAAGCCAGTATTTTAAGGAGTTATTTAAGTTAAAAAAACGATTGAAAATTAAATTTGATATTCGGGATGTGTAACATCGGTTAAAGCTGCTCCGTTAATCGATATACCCAGGGAGTTTGGGGACATAGTGACAAGTCTGATAATGACAAGTCTGATAATGAAGTATTTTAATGTTAGAAAGATAATGCAGAGAGCCATTGATTAATAGCTCTCTGTGAGTTCTGGTTTAATAGTGTAATTTAGATGATTTTTTTCATGGCTGTCATATAAGACCGTAGTTCTTTACCAATGACTTCAACCGGGTGGTTTCTAATACTGTCATTAACGGCAACTAGTTCCTGGTTATCGATGCTACTGTTTTCGCAATCAAAACCTTTACCAATTTCTTTTGTACTTAATTCAGGCATGAGTACATCTCTTAGTAATGGAACTGCAGCATTGGCAAACAGATAGTTACCATATTCAGCAGTGTCAGAAATGACAACATTCATTTCATAGAGTCGCTTACGGGCAATTGTATTTGCTATCAGTGGCGTTTCGTGAAGTGATTCGTAGTAAGCTGACTCAGGTAAAATACCGCCTTCAACCATCAATTCAAAGGCTTGTTCAACACCAGCTTTAATCATGGCGACAACAAAAATTCCCTGATCAAAATAAGACTGCTCATCTATTTCACCATTATAAGCTGGTGCTTTTTCAAAGCCCGTCTGTCCCGTTTCTTCACGCCATTTGTAAAGGTTTGCATCATTGTTACCCCAGTCGGCAATCATGTTTCGTGAAAACTCACCGGATAAAATATCATCCATATGCTTCGCAAAAATGGGACGTGTCAGTGTTTTAATCTCTTCCGCTAGCTTATTTGCGCGTAATTTGTCAGCATTGGATAGTCTGTCCATCATATTGGTGATACCACCAATTTTTAGTGCCTCAGTAACCGTTTCCAGACCTTGTTGCAGTAATTTGGCTGCATAATCTTCAGCAATGCCATTTTCAACCATTTTTTCAAAACCAAGAATGGCAGCTGTTTGCAACATACCGCAAAGAATAGTTTGCTCTCCCATCAGATCCGATTTTACTTCAGCAACAAACGATGAAGCCAGTACACCAGCTCGATCACCACCGGTTGCCGAGGCTAGTGCTTTAGCAGTGTCAAAACCAATGCCCTGAGGATCGTTTTCCGGATGGACGGCTATCAGTGTTGGTACACCAAAACCGCGTTTATATTCTTCACGTACTTCAGTTCCCGGGCATTTGGGGGCGCACATAACAACTGTAATATCTGAACGAATTTGTTGGCCTTCTTCTACAATGTTAAAACCATGAGAGTAAGATAAAACCGCATCTTTTTTCATTAAAGGCATAACCGTTTCAACAACGTTTGAGTGTTGTTTGTCAGGCGTCAGGTTATAAACAATATCAGCCTGAGGGATAAGTTCTTCAAAGCTGCCCACAGTAAACTGGTTACTACTGGCTTTTTCCCATGAAGCCCGTTTTTCATCAATGGCAGCCTGACGTAATGCATAAGAAATATCAAGCTCCGAATCTCGCATATTCAGACCCTGGTTAAAGCCTTGTGCACCACAGCCAACAATTACGATTTTCTTACCTTTTAGAAAATCACAACCATTGGAAAATTCATCTTTAGACATAAAGCGACACACAGCCAGCTGTGCTAATTGTTGCCTTAAATTGAGGCTATTAAAGTAGTTTGACATTGTTTTCTCCGAGTTTTAATCAATGGCACCAGTTTAGCCAAATAATGATGTTGCGTAAATTGATGTTTGTGGCATAGTATGTTGCGTATAATGCAATAAACTTTACTTGATAACGATTGATAGTGATTGATAGTAATTGATAGTGATTGATAGTGATGGAAGTAAAAGTGTTATGAATATTAAAGATTTACAAGTTTTTCTACATTTAAGCCAAAGTTTACATTTTAATCAGACGGCTCAAGCTACGCATATTACGCCATCGACACTAACTCGTTTAATAAAAAGACTTGAAAGTGAGTACTCACAAGTCTTTTTTGAAAGAGATAACCGTACCGTGACTCTCACTCCTGCGGGAAAGCGTTTTGTAGAGTTTGCTGATAATGTTATCGCTCAGTGGCGGCAGCTTAAGCAGGATTTTAATACCAGTCTGCAGCAAATTTCTGGTGAATTGACCATTTATTGTACTGTAACTGCTGCTCATCTCTATTTGCCGGGACTGATAAATCAACTGCGAACGCTTCACCCTGAGGTGGAAATTAACCTGGAAACCGGAGATGTAGCTCTGGCTTATCAGAAAATAGCGGATCGTTCTGTTGACTTTGCATTTGCGGTAGCGCCAGATAAACCGGAAAGTAAATTTGTCTTTCAGCATATCCAGCATATTCCATTTAAACTGATTGCTCCCAGGCAGGCGACTATTTTTTCGAAATTCATGACGCCGGGAAACATTGACTGGAGTCAGCTGCCTTTTGTGATGCCTGAGTCTGGTCCGGCAGCTCAGCGTTTAAATGAATGGTTGGAACTAATGAAGATTAAGCCTGAAATATACGCTCAGGTATCGGGGCATGAAGCTATCGTCAGCATGATTGCGCTGGGTTGTGGTGTGAGTGCTGTTCCTCAGCCTGTGTTGGAATATAGTCCGGTTAAAGATAAGGTGCAGGTGCTGCCTGTGTCGGTTGCTCCCAGACCTTTCGACTTTGGTATGGTCTGCTTGAAGAAAAGGTTAGACTCTCCTTTAATGCAGGCTTTCTGGAACATTGTATCAGCAAGTATTTTTGAGTAGCAGATATGAGGGTTAATCAGTCACTTATTTCATTAATAATGAGCTGATTTTAAAATCAGGCTTGAATTTTACTAGTTATACAGGTAGTATCTGGTGCGTGAGTTATTTATTTTCAAATAGGAGTTTATTCCGATGGCAGTGGTGACTTTGTTTATGTCTGATAGAGATACAAGTAAAACCTTTACCGATAAAAAAGAAGCTGATAATTACGATAAGATGCTTGAGCTTGCTGAAAGTGTCAGTTTGTGGGTTGAAAAAGAAATTACCGGGCTCAGTGAAGAGCAGGTCGAAAGTATCGGCATGTTGTTTGCCGAAAACAAGGATAATTTAATGAAGGCGCTTAAAGGTAAGCCTGAGTTATTGTTAAATCCTGAAAGTGAAGAGTCGAAAGACAGCAAAAAAGTGACACCAATTAGTGCTTCGGCATAAAGCATTTATTCTGTTGTAATGGTTTTTGTTCTTATGACAAATGTGTGCTGACGGCAAATGTATTTTGTTGTCGGCTAACCTGATTATTTATAACTTGTGAATTAGCTTGTTTTGATCCTGACTACTTTCATTATTTCAAACTCAAGTCCAGCAATTTTCTCTGTCTGGGGATAATAAGTCATATTGACTCGTTGACCTTTGTTCAAAGTTCGGTAAGGCTGTTTGCGTTTAAATTTAAAAGGTACTTCTACACCTTCAACCATTATGCTATTGATGAACCACTCGTCTTTTTCTCGCTGTGTGTGTGAAACGACTTTTAACAGATCGGTATGAGTGAGCTCTTCGTGTTTTTTGGTTAATTTGTCTGGGTTAGTTTGCATCAGCTTAGTTTTAAAGAGTAGTTAATAGCATTAATTAAAAAATGGAATGACACTAAAATAGAGTAATAAGGCTGAAAATGAAACAACCAGTATTGTTTTAAAGGGAGAGGATTTAAAATGAGCCCAGCGAGAATTATATTCACCACTTTTCTTCTGTTGCTCAATCTGTTGCTGGGCATGAACTAATCTGTCGGATTGAAAGTGCTCAACCAGTTGTTGTGCGCTAACAAGCTGTTTTTCGTCTTTTAACCAGATAGCAGCAAATGATAATCCCCAGTGGCCTGCGCTGGTTTCGTAATAGTCTAATTTAGCCTCTTCCAGCAGATTTCTGATCGCTTCTGCTTCGTCTTGAGGAACGTTATTTAATCTGAATAATAAAGCGGCCATTATAATGTGTCTGAAAGCTCTGATAGTTTAATGTTTGTTATTGTAACAATTGAGTGTCAGATATAACAGGAAAAGCAGTGTTATAAAGCGTATACCCAAACTCCATTTCCAGAGAGTTTGGGTATAGTGGCAAGAGGGGGTTGCTGGTTGAACGACGTGATGTTATTGATATCGTATGGAGGTCATTCATAAAGAGAAGGATTTTTGCCTTTCATCTTTGCATAAAAAGCTTTTATGTGAACCATATCATCTTCAATATTTCCGGTCGGATTGATCGTCGGACCTATGCCGCCTGTTTTGGTCGCGTAATTCAGGTAACTTAAGATAATGGGAACTTCGGCTGAAACGGCAATATAGTAAAACCCTGTTTTCCAGTATTTAACTTTTGAGCGGGTCCCTTCTGGAGGCACCGTAATAATCAGCTTATCATTGTCTTTCAGTATATTGGCTGATTGCTCAACCAGGTTATTAGACTGGCTTCGATTGACCGGAATACCACCCATCCACATCATCAGTCTTTTAAAAGGAGGTTTAAAAATCTGCTCTTTTCCCATCCAGTAAATATTGGCCTTCAGTGCAAAAGTCATGGCTAATAGATAGGGGAGATCCCAGTTACTGGTATGCGGTGCAGCTATCATCACAAACTTGTTTTCTCTGGGAATGCTACCTTTAACTTTCCAGCCTGTTATTTTTAGGAATATCAGCGAGATTAAACGAAGAATGTCTTTAATGAGAAAGGTATCAAACATTGTTTTATGCATAAAAATGTTGGCCGAAGAAAGTTGTGAATGGAGGGGGTTAATAATATATAGAGCAAAAATTATGAAATTGATATTGCAGACCGACAATTGTACACAAAGTAACGTTTTATGTACAACTGAACATAAGTCAATGTTACACTACTTATTGATAATTTACTCGTGATTAGCTGATTATACCCAGGGAGTTTGGGTATAAAAATAAATTAAAGGTCAATATTTGCCATGCCAGAGACTACGATGACACCTCCATTTTCCGATGCCGAAATAACCCGCCTGGTTAATCAATATTACGGTTTATCCGGAGAGCTGAGTGAGCTACCTGGCTATATCGACTTGAATCGTCAGTTGACCGCTTCTGATGGTAAACTCTATGTCGTTAAGGTTGCTAATGCATTGCAAAACTCAGATGAACTGGATTTTGAAAATAAGGTCATGATGCACCTGGCTGCGGATAAAAGCTGTTCACTACAGATTCCATGCATTATCTTAAATAAAGACAAGCAGGCACTTTGTCGCGTTACTATTGGTACTGAAAGCAGTAGAGTAGCATCCGCGACTTACTTATTACGAATTATTTCTTTTTTACCAGGCGAGCTGTGGGCAAAAGTTGATACAGATGATGTCGCTTATGCAAGATCTCTCGGAGCAGGTCTGGCGATGGTTGACCAGGCGCTGGAATCTTTTAAGCATCCTGCTGCGAATCGTTATCTTGCATGGGACATGCGCCATTCGGTATCGATAGTGAGTCAGCATTTGAATAGTATTACTGCTAATGCTCCTGTTGTAGCGATTGAAAATAAAAAACTTGTACAGTCCGTCCTGGAAGAGTACAAAGCTCAGGTATTACCCTGTTATCAGCAGTTGCCTGTTCAGGTTATTCATAATGATGCAAATGATTATAACTTGTTGGTTAATTCAACCACTAAAAGTGTGTGTGGTCTGTTTGATTTTGGTGACATGGTTTCCAGTTTTCGTATTGCAGAGCTTGCCATATCAGCGGCATACGCCATGATGCAGAAAACAGATCCTGCGGCGTTTCTTGAGCAAATGGTTGTGGCATATCACCAGACTAATCAGTTGGCTGAGGTTGAGTTAAGTGTTCTGTTGAGCATGGTAAAAATGCGTCTTGCAGTCAGTGTCTGTATGTCTGCTCATCAATACGCAGAGAACCCGGATAACGATTATTTACTGGTTTCACAAAAAGAAGCCTGGCTGTTATTGAGAGCGCTTGATACAACAGACTGTGTCGCGTTAACGCTCAAACTTCAATATTTATGCGGAGCGCAAAGTACTGATGAATACAAAGGCCCTCAGCAAATTATCGAGTATCGTAAGAAACACTTGAGTGAAAACTTAAGTCTGGCTTATGAACAACCCATTAAAATAATACGTGGACAGGGGGCTTACCTCTACAGTGAGCAGGGTGAACGTTACCTGGATATGGTGAATAATGTTTGTCATGTGGGGCACTGTCATTCTCGTGTTGTTAATGCTGGTCAGCAGCAGATGGCATTGCTAAATACCAATACACGTTATTTGCATGACAATATTATTCAGTTTTCTGAAAAATTATTATCGACTATGCCTGAAAAACTTTCTGTCTGTATGTTTGTAAATTCTGGTAGTGAAGCTAATGAGCTGGCTTTGCGAATAGCGCGGACTTATACAAAAAGCAAGGCTATGGTTGTTGTGAATGGTGCTTATCATGGTAATGCTAATGCCTGTATTGATATCAGTCCTTATAAATTTGACGGGCCTGGTGGTGCAGGTTCCCCTGACTGGGTAAAACAGACGCTTGTCGCAGATCCTTATCGTGGAAAATACAGAGGTTTTAATGCACAGACCGGACGTCAGTATGCTGAAGATGTTAAACGCGTTATAGAAGAGTTTAAGCAGGAAGGACAGTCATTATGTGGTTTTATCTGTGAGTCCATTCAGGGGGTTGGTGGTCAGGTTGTTCATCCGCCTGAATATCTGAAAGCGGCTTATCAACATGTGAGAGATGCTGGTGGATTATGCATTGCCGATGAAGTTCAGGTTGGTATGGGCCGTGTGGGGACTCATTGGTGGGCATTTCAAACACAGGATGTCGTTCCTGATATTGTAACCATTGGAAAGCCGTTAGGAAACGGACATCCATTGGCTGCATTGGTAACAACAAAAGAAATTGCTGATGCTTTTGTGAATGGCATGGAATATTTTAATACTTTTGGTGGTAATCCTGTCTCTTGTGCAATAGGTAAAACGGTAATGGATGTTGTTGAAAGTGAAGATTTAATGGCGCATGCTATTGAAACCGGAGATTATATTCAGCAGGGTTTAAAGCAGTTACAGCAGCGTTTTCCAATTATTGGAGATGTGCGCGGGCTGGGGATGTTTATTGGTGCAGAGTTTGTTGCCTGTAATGAGACATTGGAACCTGCGGTTACACAGATTGATTATGTTATTGAGAGATTAAAGCAGAAAGGCATTTTACTGACTACTGAGGGGCCGTTACATAACGTTTTAAAAATAAAGCCGCCGTTACCTTTTTCTAAAAAAGATGCTGATTTTTTTCTAAATGCTCTGGCGCAGGTCTTATCAGAGAAAGAGGCGCAGCTTGATTAGCAGATTGAAAAAAATTGAAATAGTCAAGGATAGAAAACATGACGCAACTGTCCGAATGTCTGGGTAAAAATTTCTACACAAAGGAAAGGTTATTGGAAATTGCAAAGGTTAGCGATGCTGAGTTTTCTGAATTTCAGGAAAAAAGAGTGATGCCTTGTTGTTCTTATCAACTTAGCCAGACTCTGAAGGTTAAATCTTTCTTTGGCGAGCACACTGAGCAGGAAGCCGTTGAGTTTTATGCCAAAGGGTATGCATCCTGGCTTGGTATTATCCAGTCAACGGCGCAAGAAAAAGAGGTGTTTTTAGTTTTTTCAGAGCGTTACAGGAAACAAATATTACAACTGAAACGACAAGGTATTGTTAGTCGTAACCCCAAATTGAACACAGCAATTAACCAGCATATTGAGGAGGAGTGGGAGCATTTTATCAAAGGCATTTATGGATTATGTACCAGGTCAGGATTGCCGGAAGACATTGCTGCCAGGGAATTATCTATTTTAAGAATTAATGAGCTGATAGCATTGAAAGAATTAAATGATGAGCAGCTTGTCGAGTTAACAAAAACGGTTAATCTTTTAGATCAGGCCAGCTCAATGTTTGCACCGCATGAACGATCCTATAGCTCCAGATATAAATTGGTTGATGAGGTGCGTCGACAATACCAGTTAAAGCCTGCTGGCCATAAATAAGATTATCAGGTGAGCTGAACCATTGAACTTGTTGCTGTGAAAGGTTAATTGCCGTTCAGTAATTGGGACTAAGTGTTGATATTGGTATAATCTATCGATAACCAAGGAAGATGTTAGCCAGAATATTTGATTGTTTTTAATAAAGTTTTTTTACCTCCCAGTGTTTCTTTTTCATCAAGGGTCATGCCGCCTGCAATGGTAGCAAAACCAGAAAAATTAACCTCAGCGGCCTGTAACATCATGGGTAGACAAAGCGCACAAAAAATAGTCGCTTTCCTAAGTACTTTTTTCATTAATAATATCCATTAAATTCAGGTATCAGCTAGCCGTAGACGATTAATCTATGGTGTGCTGAGTAAACCAGTTTTCTTTTATTTAAAATAACTTTTTGTACATTCAGATAAATATCAATTGGCTGAATAATTGTCGCTCATTTTTGGGGTGCCATACCAGAACACTTTTAAAGAGGTGCATTTACAGATGTCAGAAAATTGTGTTGGCTGGATACGCTTAGTTATTTTCGTGTTACTTATTTTTTGTAAAATAATGTAGCCGGGGTAGTATAATCGATTTGTTTTGTAAAAGTATGAGATTTTTATGATATTTCTGGCCGCGTAAATAATTTGTTGTTTTCTATCGAATTTATAAATTATGTTTTGTGATATTTATCTTTTTTTTCGGCGTGCGGGGAGAGCTTGTCGAAAAAATTGATGGAGTTTTAAAATGCATTATATTAAAAACAATATAATGTCATGTTTTGGCCTGACCATATTAAAAAATAACCGCATTAAATGTCAGGTTTTGTAAAAACAGACATCAGTCGTGAAAATATTGATTAAGCTAAATAGACGTTTAAAAGTGATAGGAAAGGTGAGATCGATATTGAAGTTACCAACTATAGCCAAACTTCCTGGAAATGCAGGATTTAGCTAGACAATAAGCCATTAGATTCCAGACATAGAAACGCTGAACACTGAAACCTGCATTTCCAGGAAGTTTGGCTATATTTATTAGGGATGTTGTCAGTGGTTTGTTATATTAGTGTATATTGATAATAAAAAATAATGATTGTATGACAAATCAACCTTGTTTACAGGTTAGACAGTTAACTTATTCTCTGAAGAAGCAAAAGTTGTTACAGGCGCTTTCATTTGAAATTCCTGAAAAACAGAAAGTTGCGCTGGTAGGGTTAAATGGTGCGGGTAAATCAACGTTAATCAGTGCGCTTGCTGGTCTACTCGACAATATTAAAGGTTCTATCACATATCCCGGTAACTTACCTGGTCCCTTCGCTATTGGTGAGCATTCGGGCTATCAGGCTTCTGATATGATGGCTTTGCCTGATTTATCGGTAGAGGAATATCTGCAGCTGTGCAGTGGCTTAAAGTCATCAATACGTCATACCTCCAGGAGTACTAATCCTGACAACAATATTAAGCAAGTTGTTGAATCATGGGGGTTAGAAGAGCATCTGAAGAAACCGATGTCAGGTTTGTCCCAGGGAAACATGCAAAAACTGGCAATTGCACAGGCTTTTCTGGGTAAACCGCAATATATATTTCTGGATGAGCCTTCTCAGGCACTGGATCCTCTGGAACAAAAGCGTTTTATTGATAACCTCTCCAAGCTTAAGGATTATAAGCTGTGCTTGTTTTCATCACATAACATTAATGAAACGGTACAGGTTGCCGATCAGGTGATTTTATTAAATAAAGGAAGACTCATTGCTGTAATTAATTTAAAGGTAGAGCATGAATTCTGGCTGGTTTCTCATTTGTCTATTGATAAACTGAAGGTGCTTGCTGAAAGTGATGAAATCTGGAGTGTTCATCAGCAG
>JADGFG010000097.1 GCA_016743995.1 Kangiellaceae bacterium
ATTAAAACACTGCACACAGACTCAATTAATAAGCAGAATCGGAATTGGCGGATGTATCTCATCCTCTGTTGTTCTGAGGTTGTGGTTGAAAGCAGTTAATTAAAATTTGTCATTAACACATTCAAGCCGCAGCAAAGAAAACTGCGGCTTTTTTGTTTCTGAACCTTTCAAAAACTCAATTTAAAATCGCACCCTTCTCTTTTCTGCCTGGATAGTAAATCATTTAAAGTAAAAGGAGTAAAACATGACAGTACCAGCCACTTATTTTGCCGTTGTGCTCATCTGGTCAACCACACCGCTGGGCATTGTATGGAGCAGCGAATCAATCAGCCCAACACTGGCGGTATTAATGCGCATGCTTATCGCTTTATGCATTAGCTGGTGGCTAATCATATTAATGAAAGTCAGTTTCCCCAGAAATAAATCGGCTTTACTGGTTTACAGCTATTCTGGTCTGGGCCTGTTTCTTGGCATGTTACTAGGGTACATGGCTACTCAATATATTTCATCAGGCATGATGTCTTTGATTTTCGGGTTCGCCCCCATTTTTTCTGGTTTTATTGCGCAAAAAATTCTGCCGGAGCCCAGGTTAAATAAAAGCAAGCTATTGGCACTGATCATATCACTTTGTGGTCTGGCGGTTATTTGCTCTGACAGCTTGTCTATTAATGAAAAAAGCTGGATTGGTATCACGTTGGTACTATTGGCAACCTTATTTTTCAGTTTGAGTGCCGTACTGGTTAAAAGTGTTGAGTTTAATGCTAACCCAATCATTACCACTACAGGTGCATTAACTTTTGCGACTCCGCTATTCTTTTTAAGTTGGGTTATTATGGATGGCACGCTACCAGTCAGTCAATGGCAGGAAAAATCTTTATGGTCCATTTTATATCTAGCTGTTTTTGGATCATTAATTGGATTTGTTGGCTACTATTATATCCTGCAAAAACTGGCTACCAGCACGGTTGCACTCATTACATTAATCACACCGGTTTTTGCTCTGGCATTAGGCGCATGGCTTAATAATGAAGCGATAAGCAATAACCTGATAATCGGAACTCTGTTTATTGTTTGTGGTTTATCTATTTATCAGTTAAGTGGAAAAAATATGAATCTTAATAAAAATAAGATGCAATGTACTGAAAGTTAAAAGTACAACAACAAAAAGGTGATTTCTCATTCATCTTTTTGTTGTTACATCTTATATTCAAATAGTTGTCCGGCTAAGATTTTTCTATTGCTTTATTATCAAGTATATTTGCTTCTTTGTATAATTTATTAGCAACACTCTTATCTCCCAGCTTTAAATAATTAGATGCTCGAAGCCTTATACATTCAGCGGCCAATTGCATATCTCCAGCTTTTAAAAATAAATTCATTGCCTTTATATTTGCATTACTTGCCTGGGAAATATTTCCTTTTTTAAGATAACTATTCTGAAGTTCGAATTGCATCTTCGCACTCGTTTTCTGTTCATCAATACACCGTTTAATCAGGCTGAAAGACTGCAAGTTTCCCTTCTTTTTTGTATTTTGCTTAACTGCTGACTCTATTAACAGACTAGCATAATAAAACTGCTTACTCTGGACTAAAGGTGTTGCGCAATTCATCAGATAGTTAGCAATCGCAACTTTATCCCCCCTTTCCAGGCAATTTTTTATATAATTAACGCTCGCATTTATCCTGCTATCAACATCTGAAACCAACCTTGTGTACTGCTTTTCAAACGGATTTCTGTCATTATCATTGTTCGCATTAAAAGAAACAGGCAGATGATTTTCTTTAGTATAATCTCCGGGAAAATCTCGTTCATTTCCAGCTGTAGGTATGGCGTTTTTTATCATCAGTTCATTTATATTTTTCTAGAAAATGTTGCCTATTATTAACGAGCTATTCGTTAGTTAATACGACAATAAAGTAAATTGTTGTAAACCATCACTCCCTATTGTTCAACACGGCTTACTATTTCGGGTTATAAATGACCCTCACTACCGTAATATCCGTGTCACTTTTGACTCACCAAATTAAAAATACTCCCGTTCATATAAATTAAACTGCTGCGTTTATATTTTCATCTATAACACAGCCCCCTTAAAACCCGTTATTTCTTGCACTATTGTTCAATAATTAAAGAACCTGGTATGGGGTTTGCTTAGACAAAACTACCTGTCAGAACGTATCGGGTTTGATGGGATAAAAATAACAGGAGCCAATCAATGATAAAATTAATAAACAACTCCAGAAAACTCATCGCCCGGGTAGCACTTGCTACAGCGGTTTGTGGTATTTCAACCGGAGCCCTCGCCGCAAGCGGAAAACTGGTCATAGTGACTTCTTTTCCATCTGATTTAACTAAAGTCTTTAAAGCAGAATTTGAAAAACAAAATCCCGACGTCAAATTAGAGATTCTAAAAAAGAAAACAACCGCAGGTATTAAGTACATTCAGGAAACTTCAAAAAATAACAAGACAGACATGTTCTGGGCCTCTGCACCGGATGCTTTTGAAGTATTAAAAGACGATGGTCTACTGCAAAAATATTCTACAAAAGTAACTGGCATTCCTCCCAAAATTGGCTCATTTCCTATCCATGATCCAGACGGATATTACACCGGGTTTGCTGCTGCTGGCTACGGGATTATGTGGAATCAACGTTACTTAAAAGCGAAGAAACTACCTGCCCCTGCGGAATGGAGCGATTTAGAAAAACCAGTTTATTTTAATCACGTTGGTATGTCAGCACCATCACGCTCTGGCACTACCCACTTAACGGTAGAAACGATTTTACAGAACAATGGATGGGATAAAGGCTGGGCTTCAATGAAACGAATGGCTGGTAACTTTAAGTCGGTCACCGAGCGTAGTTTTGGTGTTCCTGATGGCGTAAACAGTGGTAACTTTGGTATTGGAATTGTCATTGATTTTTTTGGCCTATCATCAAAAGGTGCAGGATTTCCAGTAGACTTTGTTTATCCTTCTGCCACAGCGTTAGTGCCAGCAAATATTGGTGTGGTTAGCAAAGCACCCAATAGCGAAGCAGCACAAGAATTCATTGAGTTTTTATTATCAGTAAAAGGTCAGACACTATTGCTGAATCCTAAAATTCGCCGCTTGCCGGTTAATCCTGCTATTTATTCGCAAGCACCCAAAGGATTTCCGAATCCCTTTACCGATAAAGAGTTACAGGGCACTTTAAAATTTGATCTAAAATTATCTAAAAATCGTTACAACCTGGTTAACTCTTTGTTTGACGTGATGATTACTTATCGTAAAGATGATTTAACTGATGCCACACGTGCTATTCATACGCTTGAACGTAAACTGGCGAAAAAACCGAATCCAAAAGCAGGCAAATTACTGGATGAAGCCAAAGCATTGATAGCCAGACTACCCATCACAGAAGCTGAGGCTAACAATCCAGAACTGGCGTCTGTTTTTACTAAAAAACGGAAAAAAGCAACGGATAAAGTGACTGGTCGCCAGGCAGAAATTGAAGCAAAATGGGACACTTTTGTTGTTAACAACTACAGCAAAGCCCGTAAGCTGGCAGCTAAGGCACAGGATATGCTGTAAAAATATCATACATTACCGATACTAAAACAACACAATAAAAAAATAAGGCAACAAAATTACTTGTTGCCAGAACACCATAACACCGGACATTTTGAGTAAATCTTTTTACTACTGCAGTACAAACAAACTGACTTTTATGTCATTAATCCACTGCAGTTTTTTTACCCATCTGTCCGCGTGTTTCGAACAGTATTATATCAATTTTGAGGTAACTAATGACGAGCAACTCAACCACTCGTAAGAGCTTTCTGCGCCTGCCAGATTTCTCGGCAACTCAATGGGGGCCAGGAACCGTTGCCACATTGATCGCTATATTCCTGCTGGTTGTATTGATTCTGCCAGTGGCCAAAGTGATTTTTGTCGCCTTTCAGGAACCATCCACTGGTGCGTTTACGATCAATAATTTTATCGACTTTTTTAACGCCTCTCTATTTCGAGAGTCATTCATCAATTCATTTTATGTATCAGCCATGTCAGTGGTATTTGCCACATTAATAGCGCTGCCGCTTGCTTATTTTACCACGCGATTTAACTTTGCTGGCGCTACCTTAATTCAAACATTTGGCATTATTCCGCTGATCATGCCGCCTTTTGTGGGTGCAGTTGCCATGCAACTTTTCTTTGGTGAAAATGGTAGTGTCAACCTTTTGATGGACGAATGGTTTGGTTTTACCATTCCATTTATGGAAGGACTTAACGGCGTCATTCTAGTTCAAAGTGTTCACTTTTTTCCTTTTATATTAATTAACCTGTCCGCCAGTTTACAGAATATAGACCGATCTATGGAAGAATCGGCTCTCAACCTGGGCTCTAGTGGGATGCGTTTATTCAGACGCATTGTGTTTCCACTCAGTATGCCAGGATACGTAGCAGGTGCTTCACTGGTCTTTCTAAAAGTATTTGACGATCTGGGCACACCATTATTATTAAACGTTAATAATATGCTGGCACCTCAGGCTTACTTGCGAATTAGCTCAGTAGGAATATCTGATCCAATTGGTTATGTTATTTCAGTCATTCTGGTCGCTTTTTCTCTGTTTTCATTGTGGGTTTCATTCCTGGCGCTAAAAAATAAAGATTATGCGACCACGCAAAAAGGCGGCGGAGGTCTGCTTAAACGAGACCTGAAAAAATGGGAAAAAGTCAGTTGTTATTCAGTTATATTACTCATCCTCTGTTTTGTTATGGCTCCCCATGCAGCGCTGTTTTTATTGTCAATAGCCACTGTCTGGTCATTTAGTCCACTGCCCGACGCATACACGCTTTCTCACTACACAGAAGTTTTTGATACTGCGGGTGACTTTATTAGCAATACGCTTTTATATGCTGGCCTGGCAGGTCTGATTGATGTGCTTCTCGGAACCGCAATTGCCTATATTGTCTGGAGAACCGGTATCTGGGGACGAAAGGCGTTAGATTTTCTTGCGATGGGCGCAGTCGCTATTCCCGGGGTCGTACTGGGCATCGGCTACCTGAGAATGTTTTACCACATGGAAGTTCCATTTAGCGACATTCCTCTGGCAAGCTTCTGGGGCATCATTGTCATTGCTTTAGCCGTGCGAAGACTACCTTATGCATTAAGAGCCTGTATGGCCGCCCTGGCTCAGGTCGCTGTGTCACTGGAAGAAGCCGCCGAAAGTCTGGGCGCGACAAAAACACGAACGATTCGCAAAATTGTTATTCCTTTAATGAGTGGAGGAATTCTCGCTGGATTTGTGACCAGTTTCGCCACTGCAGCGGTTGAGCTATCTGCCACCATTATGCTGGTTTCCAGCGAAGCTGATGCACCACTTGCTTATGGTATTTACGTTTTTATGCAGTCTGCTGCAGGTCGAGGACCAGGCGCAGCGCTGGGAATCATCGCGGTACTTATTGTGGGGGTTGGCACTTACCTGTCCCATCGCGTAATAGAACGTAGCAAACGACATCGCGGCGAAAGCTAACGCAGGCTTAATTTAGTCAATACGAATTAATCAGAATTAATGACGAAGTTTTACAGGCCTGTTTAAAACAGCAGACCTTAAAACTTCAAGCTGGAGAACAAGAAAATATGTCTACTCAAAAAAACTGTAAAGGAATAAAAATTGAAAATGTTGGCCTCAAGTTTGGCAAAACCGAAGTACTAAAAGGCGTCAACCTGGAAATTCAGCCGGGAGAATTCTTTGCTTTTCTTGGTCCATCCGGTTCAGGTAAATCGACTTTACTCAGAGCTATTGCAGGATTTGGGCCCACGCCATCTGGAAATATCCTTATTGGCGATCAGGAAGTCACTCACTTACCGCCATGGAAACGTAATGTCGGTATGGTATTTCAGAGTTATGCGCTCTGGCCCCATATGACAGTTCGCAAAAATATTGCTTTTGGCCTGGAAGAACGTAAAATTCCCAAAGACCAGGTTCAACAACGGGTTGACGAAGCACTTGAACTGGTTGACCTGTTACCTCTAGCAGAAAGAAGACCTTCAGAATTATCTGGTGGTCAACAACAACGCATAGCCCTGGCCAGAACAGTGGTCGTAGAGCCGCAAGTATTGCTTCTGGATGAACCATTATCTAACCTGGACGCAAACCTCAGAGTGCAGATGCGACGTGATATTTTAAGCTTACAACGCAAACTGGGACTAACAACTATTTTTGTTACTCATGACCAGGAAGAAGCCAATACAACCGCGGATCGCATGGCTGTATTAAGTGAAGGCGTCATTCAACAGATTGGAAAACCAATGGACCTTTATGACAGTCCCAACAATCGATTTGTTGCCGCATTTCTCGGCTCAGCAAACATTCTGGATGGCGAAATAAAAATAAGTGACAGCAAACCAGTATTTATCAGTAACCAGGGACTTGAACTTTCCATTCAACACCAGGCAACAGGTAACGGAAGTCTGGTGTTCAGACCACAAAATACTCGTATACTTCACAACGACGCTAATCAGAACGATATGATTCTTAATGGTAAAGTCATTTATCGGGAGTTTCTGGGTAGCCTGGTACGTTACGGCGTTGATGTAAAAGGTCATTTAATGGCGGTCGATGAACTCCATAGTATTGGCGGTAAACATATTGATGAAGGCGCAGAAATATCGTTGGGTGTCGCAATGGATCAAACGGTGATTGTTTACAGTTAATCAAGGTATACAGTGTTTCAATTCAGCAGTAAAAATTTTAATGACTCAGCGGCAACCTGGAAACAGCCGCTGAACCAATTAAATCAATAAGAGAGCGGAATATACCCGAACTCCTCCCAGGGTATAACAAAGTCAACCAGTAGATAACGCGCTGCAGAGACTATCATAATTTTGCATCACCTCGCTATTTTCCTTCATTTCCAGAGTGAGCTGACTAATCGTTCTGGATACTGAACTATAGCTATTAACATTAAAGTGTGCTGCAATCGCTTGCAATGTTTCACCAGACAAATCCTGACTCAATTTCATCGCCAGCCATCTTGCAATATTTTTATTAGTACGTCCCCGCTTTACAATGGTAATGGTCTTGTTAGTACAACCAAAATATTTTGCGACTGTCGAGACTATTGTTTTAATAGTCACCAGATTTTTATCACGAGGTTTCTTTGTCTTTTTACCATAAGCCTTAACATTTTCCTTTATCATTTTTACAAAGTCTTCACTGCCTCTGATGGCAGGCCAGATGTTTTTTGCATAGAAAAATTCTGTTTCTTCATCGAGGCCGCGTTCTATATATCGTTTATATGCAGGTACCGGATGACGAACGACTAATGCCTCCTTAATGTTGTCGGTAACCAGCCAGGCGGGTTTACTGGCCTTATTTAAAAAGGCAGGATAACTTGACCAGGTATAATCAATTAAATGGTTAACTGCAGGTTTTTTTTGCAATAACGGAAGCTGGTGAATATATCGACTCACTTTAAGTAATTGCGTATCAGCTTCAATTAATGTCGACTTATAACGCCCCCGAAATAACGAGCCATCTGATTTCTTGAGTTCATTATAGCGCTGAGTATAAACACCGTTAATGTGTCGCATAGCTCGACTTAAATTTCCACGAGGAGTTTTAACCAACATGTGATAACTATCTTTATTGAGGCAATAAGCATGAATCTCCAGCCCAAACCGTTGATACGCCTGTGCACAGCCTTCCAGAAATAGCTGATAAAAACGAGAACCATTAAATATATACTGTCTGCCTCTACCACGATTCATCACGTGATAATAGGCGTCTTCACATTCAACTCTAAGCGGTCTGACCATTTAACTTTTCCTACATCCTGATGACCTGCTATTCAATTGACTATTAATCATTAATGTCAGGCACCTTACTTTTAAACCCTGCCCATATTCCAGTTAGCAGTTCATGGTAAAATCGCTGACTGATATACGAAACAATACAGTCTTATAAAAGACCACATTCTCCCGTGAAAAAAAACACACAACCTGTAATAGTCTGTCAAAAGTTGTAATTTATACTTAACAATCAATTGTTTCTATACCAATAAATGCGCTTTTATTATCTCTAATCCAGAAATATTACTGATCCATATCAATCTCAAAATAATAATATTTTGTTATTCTGATCGGGTATTAAAATAACCTGGAGTGAATTATGCGCCTGTTAACTGAATTATTAAGTAGCGCTGAAGGCTTAATGAGCCTTGCCGTAGTGATTGCCATTTTTATGATTGGGGGCTATATGCTGAGAATGATCCTAAAAGGTATGAAAGAGCCTGTCGATCATAAAAGCTGATTTTAATTCTTATGAAAGAAAAATCACCTTTCAGCAAGCAAATCCAGCTTGTAATTTGTCTCGCAGAAGCTTCAACCCGACCAGATACTAGAGATAATTAACATTAAAGTGGCTGGCTTTATGCCCCAGTCTGATAGACGAAGTAGAACGTCTATCAGACTTAAACACACGTAATAATCACAACCTCTCAATCTCAAAGTAGAATATTCTGGAGAAAATATTTTTCTATGACTATTATAAAAATCAAATCATCAGATAATTTCAATAAAACCTGAAACATCTCCTACAATCTGGTAATACCTTAGTAAAGTAGTCGTTTATTAGTCGCAGATATTATTACTATGGATTACAAGAATAGACTTTACATTCCAATTTTCTGCACTGTCGGTCTGACAGTTCTTGGCATTTTTGTTTTTAAAATTTTTCTTTTTGACTGGTTTAAATCCTATATCACTCAAGAACTGGATGCACAGCTCACGACATCTATTGAATTATTAAAACGTAGCAACATAAAACCTGAAACAACTTCACTGGAACGCTACCTCGATACTATTCCTGTCACCAACAGAGAACATCGTTATACCATCATTGATATTGAAGGAAATGTATTAGCCGACTCCTCTCTACCTTCATCTCTTGTTATTACCATGGATAACCACAAATCCAGAACCGAAATCAATAATGCGTTTTCTTCAGGCAAAGGAAATAGCATTCGATTTAGCGACACTCTTGGCTACGATCTCATTTATATTGCCAAACGGTTTGAATACAACAACATGGTCGGTGTAATGCGAATCGCTGCTCCTATAAAAACACTGAATACGATTGTTTTTGAACTCACTTTAATACTCATTCTGCTGATGTCTTTCGTATTACTCATTGTTATTCTCATGGCTTTTTTTACGAACAAATACATTCATCAACAATTACAAAAAGATCTAAAATTTCAAGAAGTACAGATATTCAACAGAACACAACATATTGAGTTATTGCAACGCCTGACCAATATGTTAGCGGCCTGTAACTCTATTGGAGAAGCTGAACAGGTTATCAAAGATCTGGTTCCGCGCATGCTTGGTCCACTTAATGGTGCTGTTTCTCTGATTCATAGTGGTAAAAAGCAACTCAATATTGACCTCGACTGGGGTGGGGAATGGCCTGGTGCATTGACTTATTTTATGGATGATTGCTGGGGGCTACGTAAGGGCAAATTTCATCTGGCCAATGATGAACTTTCCAACCTGCCCTGTCCTCATATGGAAGCCGTAGGAAAAGATCAAACACTTTGTATACCACTGACTGCACAAGGCCATACTATTGGGATGATGCACCTATATCTGGCTAAGGAAAAACTAGAAAATGATCACCTGCAACTTTGTTTTACCGTTGCAGAACACATAGGACTGGCACTGGCTAACCTGATATTGCAGGAAAAACTAAGAGAACAGGCTATACGCGACCCGCTAACCAGCCTGTATAACCGACGCTATATGGAAGAAAGTATGGAACAGGAAGTGATGAGAGCAAAACGAAAATCGCTTCCATTTACTTTGTTAGCTTTTGATATTGATCATTTTAAGAAATTTAATGACCAATATGGGCATGACGCTGGCGACTACGTTTTAAAAACTCTGGGAAATCTACTGGTTAACTCTATAAGACGAGAGGATACGGCCTGCCGGACGGGTGGAGAAGAGTTATCCATATTGTTACCCGGAGTAAACACCAGAGATGCCACTCTGGTCGCCGAAAAACTCGGAGAAAAAATTCGTAACCTTTCTCTTACATATAACAATCAATCGCTCGGTCAGCTTACAACCTCAATTGGCATTGCCAGCTATCCAGAACATGGTGACGATATTATCAGCTTACAGAAACAGGCCGATATCGCACTTTATAGTGCAAAAGAGCAAGGACGTGATCAATATTGTATTGCAGCCAGCATGGTGGCCAATACGACGGATCAATCTAAGTCCTGTTCTGATGTGACAAACAAAGAAAACGAGCCTGCAGCTGAGACCATTGAGTCATCAGATATTAATTCGACAAAATTGAAAAATGAAATATCATCTGAAAGTGTTCACTCAAAATATACCGAGTCTATTGATTAATCTGAAAAACAACATCATTCAAATTATTCTCTGACCAGGTTTAAAGTAGCTTTTCTTTCAGTTTCTCACAAGCAATTTTTAAATCGGCCTGATCGATAAAAGGTTGAAAACAGAAAAATTTTACATTAGCGTGATTTGCACAACCACCATCCTTTTCAACCGAATCTCCAATATGTATTAACTGTGATATTTTTAAATTAAAATCTAAAATGACCTGACTCAACATTTGAGGATTGGGTTTGGATCGAAATCCACCACCAGGTGAGTAATTTTTGCTAAAATATTTACCAATAGTGGTTTTATTAATATCACAATTCCCATTAGTGACACTCACCAGAATATAGCGTTTACTCAACAGTTCTAATAATAAAATTATTTCAGGTTCAATTGTTACTTTACTTCGTGCAACTAAAAATTGATTAAGTGCATTCTCGGCGACTAGTTCGGAGTCCTTCAACCCACCACAAAATTGTTTGAGTGCAACTTTTCTCAATAAAGTAAGATCATCGTATTCTGGTTTATCCTGCATAGATAACTGTAATTTTATCTTATTAAAATCAGCATAATTAAAATATTGATTTTGCGAAAGAAATACTCGCTTCAGGTAATCAGCACTCGCTCTTTCGGCCTGTATGATTACCCGTTGATTATCATAAAGACAATTGTCCAGATCAAAACTAAGCAACTTGATTGATGATGTCATAGTATTATATACGATTATTTCTTCGCTCTGGGATGAGCTTTATCATAAACCGCTGCTAGCTGCTGAAAATCCAGATGGGTATATATCTGCGTGGTAGACAAATCAGCATGACCTAACAGCTCCTGGACCGCTCTTAAATTACTCGAAGATTCCAGTAGATGTGTTGCGCAGGAATGACGGAATTTGTGCGGGTGAAGCCTGCCATTGATACCAACAAACTTTCCCCAGTATTCCATACGCTTTTGAATACTACGAGGACTCAACCGTGATTTTCTCCGAGTTACAAAAATAGCCTCCTGCCTGTTTGCATTGCGCTCAGTATTTTTTAAACCGGTATTCTTTAAATCAGTATTCTTTGAACCCGTCTCATTCAGCCACACACTTCTCACGGTTAACCATTCTCGCATTGCTGTCAGCGCTTTCTGCCCAACCGGTACCACACGAGTTTTATTGCCTTTTCCATGTACTCGCGCACTTTTGTCAGCAAGGTCGAGATCATTAATATTTAATCTCGCCAGCTCAGCCAGACGCAAACCGCTAGAATAAAATAGTTCGGCAACAGCCTTGTCTCTGATTCCAATATCATCACCATCATCAATGCCATTTAATAGTGCAGTCATTTGATCAACGTCAACGGTTCTTGGTAGTTTTCTGGGTGACTTTGGTGCTTTCACCCCTTTGGCAGGATTAAACTTTAGTTGCTGATTGACGATCAGATAATTAAAAAAACTACGACAAGATGACAAAATGAGTGCGATGGTTCTGGCTGATAATCCGTTCCGAAAATTGTAAGCTGAAAACTGTCTGATATGAATTGTTTTTAACTGTGACCAGTTTTCCAGTTTGAGTGTTTTTGTGATATAAAATAGTAATTTTAGTAACTGTCGACGATAGTTTTCTTCTGTTAATTTTGAATAGTTCTTATGCTGACATAATCCCTCAAGAAACTGCGTTACCGGATGCTTTAATTGATCCGGATAACTTGACAGTTCTGGTAACTTTTTGCCAGACGTATGACTTCCATTATCCGTTAATTTAACAGGCTTCATACTGACGAGTCAGATGGGTAATCAGGTTTGCGATTAGTTCAATAAACAAAGTGCCCATTTCAGGTTCAAAACGATCAACTTCTTTACTTGCCAGCGCTAACAAACCATATTCACATTGCTCTCCCAGTGGTATCAGTGCGCAAGATTGAAGTTCTCGCCCCATCTCTCCAAAAAGCACTCTTTTTGGCTCCACTTCCAGGCGACCACATAGCGGCTGACTATCTGGAAACTGACAATTAAGTAACTTTTTAATATCACTCGCTGCATAATAAATTAGCGCCGGATCTGCTGGTGGATATTGTCCGACCAGTATCAGCGCAGCACCATCCAGATTAAAATCTCGCTTTAGCAAATTGATAATACTGGCACATAAACTTTGAATGTTTTCTGTATCGAGCAGCTCAAGCATAAACTGGTTACAATCCAGTAACAATTTTTCGTTATTATGCGCAGCAAGCAACATTTCGACCAGCTTTCCCTGAAGAGATTGATTTTTTTCTCGCAACACTTTAATCTGGCGCTCTACCAGTGAAGTGGTTTTTCCTACATGATGACTCAACTCCATGTGAGCCAGCAGTTCTGGATTTTGCTGTAAGAACTGTGGATGATTGACCAGGTAGTTTTTAACCTGTGCCTCTTCCATTAACCGATTAAGATGACTGACATTGCCTTCTTCAAGGGCCTGTGGATTAGATAACTTCATAATTCGATTAACCCCTGATAAACAAACTCTGCTGGCCCCATCATCTTGAGCGATTGACCTTCTCCCGCCCAGTCAATATGAAGATGTCCGCCCGGCAGATAGATTCTTATTTTTTGATTCATATCATGCTGCAACCTGCCAATGACTGCGCTGGCACAAGCGCCAGTACCACAGGCCTGGGTTTCACCAACCCCCCGCTCAAAAACTCTCAGACGAATTTCATCGTGTGCGACTTTTTGCATAAACCCGACATTGGCACCCTCAGGAAAAAGATTATGCTGAGTAAGTTGTGTTCCAATTTTATCAACATCAAAATTTTTAACATCATCGACAGTAACAACACAATGTGGATTTCCCATGGAAACTGCCCCAAATTCATAACTCACCCCCTCCGCAGTTAACCGATAAATGCTTTCCTGGTTAGCATATCTCAGGGGGATCTGAGAGGGCTTCAGTTTTGGAACCCCCATATCGACCATAATCAATCCATTACGCATTATCTGGAGATTTAAAATACCTCTCATGGTGCTAACTCTAATCTTATGCTTCCAGGTCAACCCCATCTGACGCACAAAGCGCGCCAGACAGCGAGCCCCATTACCACACTGCTCAACTTCGCTGCCGTCAGCATTATAGATTCGATAGTGAAAATCAACATCTGGTTGCTGTGGCGGTTCTATCAGTAACAATTGATCAAAACCGATCCCTCGGTGTCGGTCAGCCAGTTTACGGATCTGGCTTTCAGTAAAATAAACCTGCTGTGAAACCGCATCGACAACCATAAAGTCATTACCCAGCCCGTGCATTTTAGCAAAACTTAATAACATTAATTTTTTTCCTCAGGTTTTGCTACCGGCAAAGCAACGTCAGGTTTACTGGTTTCAGAATTTTTTTCCGAAACATTTTCTATTACTGACTTTTGGCCCAAAGACTCTGTTTCTTCGGGTAACACAAGGGCTCCTCTTCGACCACAGGCAACTAACAGCAGAAGCAGCATTAATTTTGTTAACCATCTGATGTTAAAACCATATTTTACAATCATGAAGCACCTGAAACTAAAAAAATACGTGAGCAGGCCATTTTATCAACCTGAATTTACCTGAACAAATTTGATTCAGTCGCTAATCTGACTGTGGTCTGATTAATGACTGAATATAATAAGAACCAATTCTCAGCAATTTTTCACCTTAAATCAATGAGTTTAGTGTTAAATCGATCCAATTCTTCGGCTATCTATGGAACATCAGAAAATCCTGGCCTCTCAACTGTATAAAAAGCAATCAACTCTTTAAACCCAAACTCCCTGGAAATGTAATTTGAGTATATTTGTCAGTTAGCAGCTTTCTGTTCAATTCGATTCAGACATAGCAGCAATTTTTGTTCAATCGTTCGTTTATATTCAAGAATTTTGATACTGCTCAGATCATTGGCAACACCAGACAAATCAATATCGGACATAAAAATGGGATAACGACTCTCTTTTGCTCGGTGTTTGACCATATATCTGGCCAGCTGAGTATACACCAGCTCACCATAATCCCTGTAAAAATACGCTTGTTCACCGACAAACAGGTTAAAACAGATTTTTTGTTCACTGTTAAACGTCGCAATAGCCTGAACCGACTGATATTGCATGGATACAGGGTATTGATTTGACTTAATTTTCTTGAAACGTCGATTTTTATGACTACTCTCAACGCTGGCAACCCAGAAATTGACTTCAATACTCGTGTTATTTTCCAATATTTCCGGGGCAAGACGGTTAGCCAGGGAATCAAAAAATTGCTGATAATGGTCAACCAGATGACTTAGCTCGGCCCCCTGATGCTCCTGGTAGTACAAATAACCATCTGGTGAAGTAATATAGGTACTATAACGTAACCTGCCTGTTTGTAAAAAATAACACTGATGAACAGACGTCGCTGCTTTTTTTAGTAATTTTGTCACAATAACAGGTAAATCGAGATTTTCCGCCGGATACAGGCTGATATCCATTTCAACCTGATCGGTCAGGCTATTGAGTAAACGTTTACTCTGGCGAAAAATTTTATGTTGAATCCGCTCTCCAGAAAAATCAATTCGCAAATAGGCTTTATCGACTGACATCAGATAACGAACCGCTTTATTCTGGCGAATACTTTTTCGCATCAGCTTCTGCCAACTGTCCAATAGTTCAGATAGCCTTCTTTTATGTTCCAGTAAACCCGGAAGACCAGGTCCATAAAACTGCAAGTCATTCTCCATTTTTTGCAGTATTGCTTTATGTTCAATAAAAAACTGAATCCAGGCATCTTCGCCAGAATAACTTTTACAACTATATTCACCCCAACTATTAACACTAACAAGATGAAACTGAGCAAATAAATTAAGCCTGTTCTCCCCCCAGCAAAACCCATCTGACTGGTTTATAACACTATAGATGTTAGAGTTTTTCTCTCTTAACAAAGGGTCATTGACAGTATTAAGAAAAATTCCCATTTCTACTATTTTTGCGGGCTGATTATAGGCCTCACTGCCCAAAACTGCTTTTTGAGTCACCACCAGTGACTGTATATCTTTCACCATCTGACGAGAAACGGAATCACTATAAAATTTATTCTGACTATAAATTTTAAAATTGGTATTCGCATTAACCACCTGGTTACACACGCACCATACCAGGACTTCAAAAAATGACTCAGCAGTATAAGCCGTCTTATTGATGGCAACCTGAGAGGGGCTTATCATCCCCAGATAAAGTCGCCAGCTACTCTTATTGTTGTGCTGTACTGTTGAGCCTGACGTTTCAACACCCCTGTTTTGGGACTGTTTTTTCGGTCTTCCCTGATTAGTCAGTTCGGTTTTCTCCGACAAGGTAACAGCGTGCTCTGTTAATGATTTCACTATTCCATGATTAACCATTTCAATTTTTCCAGAACGCCTCTCAAACGCAGCGTAAAGCATTCTTCCAAGCGATAATAGCTCTTTCTGACTCACCGCATCCAGTACCCCCTGCACTCGTGCGAAATTTGAAATAAAATGATACGAATGATTTAACTCTCTAACCAGATCGACTCGTTCTTTAATCACCGAATTAACCTGCCACTGATTTCGACTATTCAGGTAATCCAGTCTGGCCTGGTTCCAGCCCCATCGATTAACCAGTTTTTTTAGTTGCTGATAACGCCAGTTTCGAGGTTTATTTTTGTTCAGTTGAATTTTTGAACCGGCTTTAAGATAAAAAGCTCTGCGTAAAAACTCTAATCGCTGAGGGTTGTTTTCCAGAAATTTTTCGGCGTATTGCAACACAATCAGATAAGGATCGAGCTCACTCTCCCCTTCATAAACTAACTGTTTGTACTTTGCAGACAACATACCGGTTTGCGGGAAACAACGTGCATAGATTTCCAATACCAGTAATTTTAATGAAGACTTATAGGGTGAATCTGTCGATTTAAAAAGCTGCCATAAAGCGGCACTAAAATATTCCGCCGCAGGAATTTCGGTAATGTCTCCCAGATCGATCCAGTCGATAGCGTTAATATGCTTATCACCTACCAGCCTGCCTACAAACGCTTTATAGTTTTCTCCCGGAGGAACAATCCACCAGAGAGGCATGCGCCCGGCAATCCAGACAGCCGTTCGGTAAAACTCATCCAGCAAAAGATAATTTTGCGTATTGCCACAGCTGTCTGCTTCCAGATTTTTCTGACTGCTGGTTTCAAACTCATCCTGTTGAACCAGATAACAATTTAATTCAATGCCTCTGGAGTCCATCCATCGACTGATCAGCGCTGTTTTTTTTCTTAAGTCATTTTCAGCCCATTCGGTTAATTTATCTGAAAGACAAACCCATAAATCAAGATCGCTATGCACTGACTGAGCCAGAGTTCCCGTACTTCCCATAAGGTAAAGCCCTGCAATTTCAAATTTCAAATAAGCCCTGGACTGAAACTTAAAACTACGACTAATCGTCTTTGCTATATTTTTCTCCACTGTTGAAGGAAAATAATCAGGAATACCACAGGGCGTTTTTTTATTAACATAACCGGGCAACATTGGATGGTTAACGTGAAATAACAACGGAATTAATTTGATACAATCCGCCTGCTCCATATTAAATGCGTTCAGCATCCGACTAAGACGGCTCTGACTCAGCACGACAAACTTATGCTGGCTATTTTTCAATAATTTGGGATCAATTTCCTGCAATGTCACAATATAAGCGTATTATTATC
>JADGFG010000098.1 GCA_016743995.1 Kangiellaceae bacterium
TTTACAAGTTGGATGATGAGTCATAAAAGTCCTGAGCCCTGTTTAGCTTTAACATTTGCCTGAAAAATAATTAGGTCCTTCAACCCTGGCTGGATATCTCTTTTTGATATATTTGTTTGTGCACTATCAAAAAAGCTCGAAGATTCTATCTGCCTGGTCATTAACTTTCAAGCGCTAATTAGAGTTTGTTAAATCTGTAGTTAGAATTTTTTGTTATTGATAACCCTGAAATTTACAGGTCTATTTCCATCAGATAGAAAAAAATAAAATAAGTCACTATCGCTATGGTAAAGAAAATAGTGAAACGATGAAGCGCATCGAAAAAGCTTCTAATTTTTATCTGCTTTCGTTTTTCCGACTCAGTCAGATAGTTTTGCATTTCCAGATCAATTTTTTCTTTCACAGCACGGAACAACTGCCTTTTTGAAGGAACCTCCCTGGCAAAGCCTTCTATTTCCATAGCGATTATTCTTAAAGCTCTGGGCAGAAGAATTCTGGCTCTGTTTTTAGCATTTTCTTTGGCTTTGAGTAGTGCTTCGTTTTCGTCAAAAAACTTTAATCGTTTCATCAGGTAGTCACTATTTTTATTTTTTGGCACTCTTATTTTGGGTGTATCATCTTTGGGCGTTGTCATTGTTCTTCCTTTAATTCTTTATATTAGTCAAGTCATTTCAGATGCTGTATTTTGAACGCTGTATTGCAGGCGTTAAACTACGAACTCTTTATTAAATTACGAACTCTTTATTAAGTCAGCACCCTCTTCAAAGAGTCCGGGTATAATAAAAAACTGATCGACAGCATGAATCGGCCAAAACAAAACAACCTGCAAGAAGAGTCATTCTATTTTGCTTCAACTGACCAGAAAACTTTCGTTTTTTTTCGGCTCAGAGTTAATCGGGTTTGCAGATTTCACCACACGGCTTTCTTCTTCCCTGTGCTTGCCATAACTTATTTACTAAAAGCTGTTTACTGAAAGCTATTTATAGAAAGCTGTTCAGCGACAGTTTAAGGTTTATTTTTAACAGGACTTTTCGCCATATCTTTAGCGGCATTATTAACTGAACTTGCCAACCAGGTTGCTAACAACAAGCCAGGAATTAAAGCCAGTAGACCTGTAGCACAGCTAAACAGAGATTCAATCCGCCTGCATCAGGTGCAAATAATCATACTTCTGCTCGAAAAACAGACGCACCTGTGCCTTTTTCAGTTATTCAAAACGCTATGAATTGACTGAAAACGATTTTAAATCACCTTAACTGCTAAATAATGAAAGTCGACTGAGAATTAGCCAGAGCCTTTTCTTCTTAAAAAACAAAAGGTTAAACGCAAAACATGAAGATTGGTTATAATATTGATGGGGTAGAAAAAACGGGGTCGCACTAATGGCAACGAAGCGGTACAATGTACGCAAGTCATTCTTTTGTCTCCGTAAGCGAGATAAATTAATGGCCAGTTTGACTGAGAGGTGGTGCTCTCTTTCAAATGACCGCCGATCGAAAGGTTGGCGGTTTAATACCTTTAGCCAGTCAGAAAACATTTAATTATTGTCACTTTGCGTCACCTGACCGGTGCAAACCTTTTAACTCTTTTTGAGCATGTCAACCATAACATAATTAAAATTAAATGACATGTTTTTGTTGCATTTACTGTTCAATTTTTTGAAAGAAGTTTGCAAATTTAAAATGGCAGAAAGCGCGGGTAAAATTTAGTCGGTTCGCGCCATTTAAAATTATTATTAGTACAAAAAACGTCATTTGTCATTGTAGAAAACACCCGATTTAATCAAAACAATTCCACGGCATTCGATACGATGTTCGACTAAAATTAAGCTGACAAACACTTAACCTTTGCGAAATAAATTTAATGCGATTAAGACTGATACTATTGATAACCCTGATTGCCAGTTACGCTTTTAATAGTGCTGCCAGCAGTCACTCCAGCGCAAAACCATTAGACAATAAAGCGCGTAGCTGGACGGCGATTAAAAAGTCTGGTGAACTAAGAGCCATAAAACTGGACTGGGAATTTGAAAGTCGCCTGCCCCGCTCCGGGTCCAGTAGTCAGTTTCACATTGAAAAGCTCAGTCAGTTTGCCCATTTTCACAAGCTGAAAATCAAGTGGGTTTCTGTTAAAAACCTGGAAGCAATGTTTGAGCAGTTGCGCCAACATAACGTTGATATTATTCCACGGCACCTGACCATCACCAAACAACGTCAACAATTTGCCAGTTTTACTATTCCTTTACTAAAAGATCGCGAAGTGCTGGTTGGCAAAAAAGGCACTAAAGTACCAGATAAAAAATCAGCGGCTGTCATTTCATTACCTGAAAAAACCGCCTATATAGAAAGTATTAACAAACACTACCCAGACTGGAAAATAAAGCTAATCAAAGGGACCAGAAATAGTGAGCAGATAGCTGATGAACTGGTCAACGGCAGTTATCAGTACAGTGTATTAGATGGCCAGTCTGTAAAAACTTTATTGTCTTATCGACAAGATATTGAAGTATTATTCAAGCTTCCCGGCACCACACGGTTAGCCTGGGCGGTTAGCAAAAATAACGACTCTCTGTTGGATAAACTGAATGAGTTTATTGCAGTTCATCATGTTAGCTATTTGCAACGGGGAGACAGAACCTACGATTTAAAAACCATTAAGGATAAAGGCCTTCCACTAAGGGTTATCACACGAAACAGTCCGGAAACTTACTTTTTATGGCGTGGCGAACTGATGGGGTTTGAGTACGAACTCATGCGAGAGTTTGCTAAAAGGCACCAGCTCAACCTGGAAATGATTGTTGCATCCTCTTATGAAGAAATGCTCCAGCTGCTTAACGATGGTAAAGGTGATGTGATTGCCGCTGCTGTCTCAAGAACCAATGATCGAAAAAAATCACTCACTTTCAGTATTCGTTATAATCGAATTGACGAGCAACTGGTAGCCAATAAAAATAGCCCTCCCATCAAACAGCTGGAAGACTTAAAAGGCAGAACACTGGTTACCCGTAAAAGCAGTGCGTTCTGGCCAACAGCAAAAATGTTATCAGAAAAGTATGGTGCCACCTTAATTGCAGCCGATGAAAAAATGGCAACGGAGCTGCTCATTGAACAGGTTGACAGTCAGTCTATTGACTTAACAATAGCAGATAGTAATTTGCTGGCTATAGAAAAGAAGTTTCGTGAGAATCTGGTGACACCACTCACCTTAAATGAGGATATTCCTTATGCCTATGTGGTTCGCAAAAAGAATCCTTTGTTACTCGCAGAATTAAACCGCTACCTAAAAAGCATCTACCGGAATACCTTTTACAATGTGGTGAAAAGCAAGTATTTTTCTGATAGCAAACGTCTTAAGAAGCACCGAAAATCAAGAATTGTTTCCGACTCCAGTTTGTCGCCTTATGATGCGCTGGTTCAGAAAAAATCGAGAAAATATAAATTCGACTGGCGACTAATCACTTCACAAATGTACGAAGAGAGCCGTTTTAACCCGAGTGCAAAAGCCTATACCGGTGCAACCGGATTAATGCAGGTGCTGCCCACTACAGCCAAAGAACTGGGTATTAGTGACTTATTGCAACCAGAACAGGCGATTGCTGCCGGTGTACAGTACCTCAACTGGAGCCGAGACAGGTTTCCTACAGCACTGCCCGTTCAGGAAAGACTATTTTTTGCACTGGCTTCTTATAATGCAGGTTATGGTCATGTAAAAGACGCTCAGCGACTGGCAAAAGAATTAAAGCTGAACCCCGGCAAGTGGTTTAATCATGTTGAAAAGGCCATGTTACTTTTACAAAAGCCTGAGTACTACAAGAAAACCCGATTTGGCTATTGTCGTGGTAGTGAGCCAGTTAACTATGTTCGGAATATTTATCAACGTTATTTAAGTTACGTAAAAATAACACAATAAGGTTCAACTAATTAGCTGGCGTCTGATAAGAGCCCCCCTCTTCAGTAATCAGGGGGTTGTTTTTTATATTGGCGGAAGCTCTGGAATTTGTGACCACATATGGTCATCACTATTTGTTACTCCTAAGCCCTTTACCCCCTTTCTATCCTTACATGCAAGACCGTGATCCAAATCAACTGCACATTCTGATCAAAGTCCTTTATAACAACACTTGCATAACCCAGTAGCAGCAATTTCCTGATGTTCAAAGCAATTCATATTTTCTCCTGTATAGTATAACGCTGAGCGTTTTTGAAATTGAAACGCAGTGTAAATTTTCGATAACCAAGCCCGGTTACATTCATGCTAGCTTATATTTGCATTTAATAGGGGTTGAGACTTTTTATCAAAACATATTTTGGGATGTCGCTGTCTGCTAATAACAGTATTAGCCAATTGTTTCACCTCATCATCAATCATACCTTCATCAATCAATTGGCCCAGAGCTGTTACAATAATGGTTGTATCGAGCGTAAAAATATCAAAGTGCTCTGTCAAAAGCTCACCTTCTGGACTTGCTATATCCCTTTCAATCACTTCGTCCGTTATTAAGTTATCATTATGTTTTTCAATATTGCCGTCTAAAATATAACGCTTCATTCTGCATCGTTCTTCTCCAGCAGTGACTTGTTAATTTTTTGAAATTTAGTTAAGTATGAGCCTAGATCTACAGAATAATATAAACCACCATCCATGACCACTGATGGAAAATCTATATAAATATAGGCTCTTTTAATTATTTCAGCATCCAGCTCTACTTCATAGAAGTGTTTATTTTTCATATTTTGAGGAATAAATCCACCGATACCAGTAGGCATTAATTTTGACTTAATCAGGATTTCCTTTTCAGTTTTCGAGGCACTCCAGATGTAGTCGCGTAGTACCTGGCCTTTTTCTGAAAGCGCGTCAGCAGAGACAATGAGCCATGCCAACTTAAAATCGTATTCAACAGCCTTAAATCGAATTAAGAACTTATTTTCAACATCCTCGACAGGCGTAATTGAAACATCTAACTTGTATTTCTCCTGTGTATAGGGAGTTACATGTGCAAACGCACTCCAGGAGGCTTCTGCTTGCGTGGCGAAAAAAAGAATAGCTACACCTGATAAATATTTCATAGAGTATTTCGTGATTCCATTTATGGGGTTAACTGTGATTCTATTCAGCAAAAAGATAAAGCCAGCCAGTAAAAAATCTGTTTTACTTAAATATTCCACTTATCAACAGGTTGTTTTAAGTTTTACATTCTATCAGAGTTGACTTTATTTTTTTTAGTGAATAAAGCCAATGTAGCTTAACCACAACTACTTGCACAAATAGTATTACATTCACATATTGAAAAGGAGCATCGAAATACTAAAGCTTCGTTTATTAGACCACGTCACCCAGAAAAAATGGAAGCATTCTAAATTGATGAATGTCTCTCTTATTTATCAGTAACATGAATTATACCTCCACCCACACAAAAGAAAATTGCGACAGTATTGGTTTTGTAGCATTTTGGCACTGGCTTCTTGGATTAAATGACTTTTGTGAATGTATTTAAATGATTACGGAGCGTAACTTACAACGTGGTATGTTTTGAAAAACTCGATGATTTAGAAGCTGGTGATTTTGAAAAGAGACCAATTTAAAAAAATATCTACATTTGAGTTATCCCCAGTTTTGGTGGATATGTCTGGGGATAACTTGAAAGCAACTTGATATCAGAAGCGTTTAAGCCATTGATGAATTATTGATCCGTTTTTCAGTATCTGAATTAAGTTAATTCAGATACTACTAACAGAAATGACTCATCAGGCAATTTCTGGCTTAATGTAAACGCGCTTCTTTTTAACTCTTATTTCCGTTTTAACATTAGGTTCTACTTTAGGATACTCTTCTTCGTAAGCATAACTGGGAGGAACAGCTGGTACGGTATGCTCTTTTGCCACAGGCTGATAGTTTTCTTTCTCTGCTGGCTTTTTCTTTTGATAAGGATCCAGCCCCATCTTTTTCTCGCGCTGTATGCGAAGGTAGATTTCCTCTCGATGAACTGAAATTTCCGGTGGCGCGTTAATTCCTATTTGAACCTGGTTTCCCTTTACGTTCAATATACAAACTGTAACGTCGTCTCCTACAATAATTGATTCACTTATTCTACGAGTTAAAATCAGCATTTACTTTTTCCTTATTATACATCTTTCGTATAAATTGTTTCATTAGTCATACAATGGCTCATTAAATATTTTTAAGTGAGCTACAGCAGTTATTCTTTTATCATATCGGTTTTATCAATACGGTTTATATAAATTCAGTCAAATAATTTCACTAAAACAAGGCCAGTCAAATAAACCTGAACCTGCAAACTCAATAATAAAAACTCGGCTTAATAAATCTTATCTTATAATTTCGTGTCACGAGGCATCAATCCGGTACCGTTTACCGTACCGCCTGCAAATGATTCGTACTTTATAAGCAAATAGTTTTACCTGTTATAGGATGCATTGTACACCGAACGAACGTGATAGTCCTGAATTAGTTCCAGTTATACATTTTTTTGTATAATACCCGTTCAAAACCTGACTTTGTTGCACTTTATTACGCTTTTTAGCATAACAGAGCAATTATTAATATCATTTCAGCAACATGCGGACCTTATCCCTGGATAATACTGGTTCCAGAGAGTTTGGCTATAAATCTTTTATCAAATGATGGAAATAAAATCCTTATCAGTTAAATTCAACCATTGAGTGCCAGTCACATGCTCAAAACCAATATCAGTTAATATTGACTTTAAAATTTCTCGTTTTTCTTTATTCAGTGCAAGATAAGGCAATCGAATAATTGGATCAATGGCACCTGTTAATGATAATGCTGTGTTTAAAGGGGCTGGATTAGGTTCATCAAATAGCCAGGTATATAACAATTTTAGTTGCTGGTTAATTGCCTGGCTTTCGGTTTCGGCGTTGTCCATAAGTTGACGCATAAGCCCCGGTACAATATTCGAGGAAACCGAAATGACACCATGACTATTATGCTGATGACGCCCATCAAAACATTCGTCATCATTACCGGACCAACAGGCAATCCCCTGCTTTTCGTATTGTGCAATTCGCTCATTTCCAGCACATTCTTTCACACCCACAAAATTAGCTTTTTCAGCAAGGCGCTGTACAATATCTGTGGAAATATCCTGGCCTGTTCTTCCCGGAACGTTATAAATAAATGCAGGTCCCAGATCCAACACTCGACTTAAGTGCTGATAAACTCCTTCCATAGTCGTTCTGCCATAATAAGGGTTAATCTGTAACGCTGCATGCATTCCCGAAGCAAAACCACTTTGCGTTGCTTTTAATGCTTCTCGGGTATTGTTACTACCGGTATTACCGATAACCAATAACTGATCACCAAAATGTTTTGCCGTGTGAGCAATTAACATCAGGTGCTCTTCCCAGTCTAGTAAATGACCTTCACCGGTTGTGCCACCAACAACCAGACCATCGACTCCGTGTTTGATTTGTTGCTCAACCAACTGATTATACCGGTCAATATCGACCTTTCCATTTTGATTAAACGGCGTTTTAATGGCTGTGATCAGGCTGTTTTTCTGAATTTGTGATACTGACATCGATGACATAGGATGTGATCTTTACTTTAAAAAGGGTTGGCCAAATTGTAAGTAGTCGCTCGGAACGCACCAAATAACTTGCGGTTATACTCTGTGGCTCGGCGGTTGCGCCGGATTATACAGGAAAATACAGTGACGACATAAAAATTGAATAAAATAAGGGCTTTTTTCAGCCCTTATTTAAAACGTTCTATTTTTGTGATGAGTCGTTATTAACTTCTGCAATTTTCCGGGCATTCTGAAGCAGTAGCAAGTCACCAATAATATGTGCCGCTTCTGCCAGTTTGCTATCTTCAACCTCAGTTAGTTCCGTTTTTTCATCAATCTGCAGGATTTGTTTCTCTCCTTTAACCAATCTTCTTTCATTTTCACGGTTAAGTCGCTTTTGTTTGTCTTTCTTCCGTTTTAGCTGGCGTTCATCAAGGTTTAAAGTGATTGATTTTTTACTGCGTCTTTTATTTAACTCAGTAATATCATCAATCAGGTACTGAAACTCCTTATTGTGTACTATTCTGTCAGCATGCTTCTTTTGTAAAACAGTAAGATATTTAGTAAAACTGCCAACGCGCTCAAAGTCCACTGCTTCAATAACATCCCACTTTAATGCCGAAGAATAACTCTGCTCACCAAAATCATCTCTTGAATAAGGGTCTGGAAATGAAATATCGGGGACAACCCCTTTCATCTGGGTGCTTTCACCGGTAATTCGGTAAAACTTGTTAATGGTTAACTTTAGTGCACCAAATTTATTGTCTTCAGCGCGAAAGTGCTGATTTAAATCCAGCACGCGCTGTACGGTTCCTTTACCAAAAGTTTGTTCTCCGATAATCAACCCACGACCATAGTCCTGAATTGCGCCGGCAAAAATCTCAGATGCTGAAGCACTGGAGCCGTTAACCAACACGGCAAGCGGGCCGTCCCATGATGTACCGGGATCGCTATCACCCAAAATCTGAACACGACCTCGTCGGTTACGATCCTGAACGACAGGCCCTTCATCGATAAATAAACCGGTTAAGGCTGTTGCTTCATCTAACGCGCCACCACCATTAGAACGCAAATCAATGATCAAGGCATCAATCCCTTTACCGTCTTTCATTTCTTCAATTAATCGTCTGATGTCTCTGGTGGTACTGCGGTAATCCTTTTTACCTTCATACTTGGCTTTAAAATCAACATAAAACTTGGGTAAATCAATCACTCCAACCCGTTGCTTTTTGCCTTTATTCTCAATTTCAAGAATTTCTGACTTGGCAGCCTGCTCTTCTAATTTTACCTGTTCCCTGACAATAGAAATAATTTTAGTCTTGCCTGAAACACTACTGTTAGCAGGCTCAATTTCAAGACGAACCACACTGCCAGCATCTCCTCGAATGAGATCAACAACGTCATCCAGACGCCAGCCAACCACGTCAACCAGTGCTTTTTTGCCCTGACCAACCGCAATGATTTTATCATCCATTGAAATCTTACCTGATTTATCTGCGGGTCCTGCTTCAACTACTCTTAATACTTTTGTGTAAACATCATCAGCCTGAAGAACAGCACCAATACCTTCTAATGACAGTTTCATTTCAATATTAAAGTTTTCTGCAGTGCGTGGAGAAAAATAACTGGTATGGGGGTCCACCGTTTTAGTGTAGGCATTCATAAAATAACTGAAAACATCTTCACTTTTAATCTGGGCTACACGACGAATGGCCGCATTGTACCGTTTACCAAGAACCTCTTTAACATCCTTCCAGTTTTTTTCTGCCAATACCAGGTTAAGTGCGTCACTTTTCACCCGCTTACGCCAGAATTCTTCAATTTCTTCTGTTGTTTGCGCCCAGCTGGCCTCATCTCTGTCGTACATAAAGGCTTCTTTTTCCGTATAGGTAAATTCCTTTTCCAACAGAGAAAGCGCAAACTGATACCGTTCAGCCCATCTTTTCTGGAACACGCTGTAAATATAATAAGAAGGTTTTAACCAACCGGTACGAATGGCGTTATCCATATTATAACGATACTGCTGGAAGTCTTTAATGTCTTCAGCCAGAAAATAAGCTTTATTCCCGTCCAGGAGCTCAATGTATTCATCAAGAATATGAACCGACTCCTGGTTCCCCAGTTTAGGCTTTGCGTAGTGATAGTCTCGGATAAATTTTTCAATATAGCGACTGGCCTGGTGGTGAACCGGTGTCGGTGACAAGTCGAGCATTGTCGATTCTTGTATTGACGCAATATCAACGGCTTGAGTACTGGCTGTCTTACTGGCTGCAAATAACTGAACCGAACCAATAAAGACTAACGCGGTTACGCTAACTTTTGTAAGGGACTTGATAGATAACATGTAATACGGGTTCCTAATAAAACTTAATAACAGCAATCCAGAGCTTTGACTGACTTGCAGTCCAGATGTTTCACCTGAATAGTAAATAAATAACCTTAAAAACGGCAAAACTCAAGTAAAACAATTAAATATGACAACAGGATTGTAAAAATATGTGTAATAGGTAGATATTTTGAGATTAATTACAAAAATATGATTGAAATTAACCCCAAATATCACTTTTAGTTCTATATAACCAAACTCCCTGAATATGCAGGAAAAAGTGTCCAGCTCTCTTAAGCTTGAACAAAGCGCGACCTAACGGGAATACCCGCCTAATAAAAGGCCTGTATCCCGGTTTGAGAGCGCCCTAATATTAATGCATGAATATCGTGAGTTCCTTCATAAGTATTGACCGCTTCCAGATTGATCATATGCCTGATCACATGAAACTCATCACTAATCCCGTTACCACCATGCATATCTCTTGCCGTTCTGGCAATGTCTAAAGCCTTACCACAAGAATTTCGTTTAACCAGCGAAATCATCTCTGGTTTAAAAGATTTTGCATCGATCAATTGACCCACTCTAAGCGCCCCTTGCAACCCCAGCGTTATTTCGGTCTGCATGTCAGCCAGTTTCTTTTGATAAAGTTGTGTTGCGGCCAGTGGACGACCAAATTGTTTACGATCCAGACCATATTCTCTGGCTGAGTGCCAACAAAACTCTGCGGCACCCAATGCTCCCCATGAAATTCCGTACCTTGCCATATTCAGACAACCAAAAGGCCCACTTAAGCCTCTGACTTCTGGAAACATATTAGTCTCTGGCACAAAAACCTCATCCATTACAATCTCACCAGTAATCGATGCCCGTAACGAAAACTTACCTTCGATTTTGGGTGCAGAAAGCCCTTCCATTCCCTTTTCCAGAATAAAACCACAAATTTTATCTTCATCATTTTTTGCCCAGACAATAAAGACATCAGCAATAGGTGAGTTAGTGATCCACATTTTGCTGCCGGAAAGGCTGTAACCACCATCAACTTTTTTCGCTCGCGTCTTCATACTTGCTGGATCTGAACCACTATCCGGCTCAGTTAAACCAAAACACCCAATCCATTCGCCCGTTGCCAGTTTGGGCAAAAACTTCTGCTTCTGCTCCTCACTGCCATAAGCATTAATGGGATGCATAACCAGGCTGGACTGCACACTTAAAGCAGAACGATAGCCACTGTCCACTCGTTCAACTTCTCGGGCAACCAGTCCATAAGCAACATAACTGATACCTGCACAGCCATAACCATCAATTGTTGAGCCTAATAAACCCAGCTCTCCCATTTCCCGCATGATTTCAGGGTCAAAAATTTCATCACGGTGTGCCTTTTGAATGCGTGGTAGCAATTTTTCCTGTGCATAACCCCGTGCCATATCTTTAATCATTCGTTCGTCTTCATTAAGCTGCTCATCCAGCAGGAAAACGTCATTCCAGATTTCTGATGTCATTAGTTTGCCATTAATTTTGTCAGTTATATAATTCTGCCTAGTCTATCCAATATTATTTAAATAAACTAGTGCCGCGTTGACTTTATGTTCTTAATTCGGTGTTGTATTCCACTTAAATTACGGCTATATCTTATCTTATTGATTTAGTAACATTAACATTATGATTTTTATCAGATAATTGGCCCCGTTAAACTATGTCGTTACGAACCTTATTAGAACAATGGCTCAATAAAGAAAAACAACCAAAAGACTTTCCGCTCTGTGATTTTGAGAAATTAACCTATAGCCTCAGACCCGGCGATGTTTTACTGGTAGAAGGAAGAAGTCGAGTTTCTGAAGTGATCAGAGTGATTACTCAAAGTCGTTGGTCGCACTCTGCTCTTTATCTAGGTCGTCTTCATGATATTCAGGATGAAAACGCAAGATTAACGCTGCAAAAACACTACAAGATAGAACCCGATCAACAGTTACTGGTTGAAGGCATCCTGGGAAAAGGAATGATAGTGACCCCGCTGGATGAATACAAAATGGAAAATCTCAGAGTCTGCCGCCCCGCAACGCTATCAGCCGCAGATGCTCAAACGGTGGTCAACTATGCAATAAATACCTTAGGAATGGATTATGATATCCGGCAATTATTTGATCTGGCTCGTTTTCTTTTTCCCTGGACATTTCTTCCCAGACGCTGGCGTTCAACTTTATTTAACCGAAACCCCGATCAAACAACCAAAACCGTCTGCTCATCAATGATTGCCGAAGCTTTTTATTCAGTAAAATATCCAATTTTGCCATTATTTATACAGGGTCAGAACAATGAGCTGGAACTAGTACCAAGAAATACGCAACTCTACACACCCGCTGATTTTGATTACTCGCCTTTTTTTGAAATTAAAAAATTTCCATTCATGGGCCAGGTCAGCCATAGCCCCTACCGAGATTTACCCTGGAATAAGGATGGTCAGATTGATCACGAAAACGAAAATATAAAGGATAATCAATGAGTTATTTTTATGGTAAGGGGTTAAATAGCAAGACTGAATTTTAATCGCTAATTTAATGTTAAAAAGTTCTAACTATCCTTCATAAAAAACTGGCAAATTCTGACTTGTCAACTAAATTTATAAACAAGAGTTCATAAACGACTTCCCCTACCCCAGGTCATCTTAATAAGAGCCTGGGATTTTTTTTGCTTCAAAATGGCTTTTGCTTTTAATATCAATATTACTTATGACGCTTCAGAATCTGCAATGGACTCTGGCCAGTTTCTAATTGATAAAATATCGCAATGAAGGTAATCCAGAATTTTCTCTGCGGTACTACCAATAAGCGCAAAGTGATGTGAGGCTCCAAGAACTAGTAAATCAATATCAAATTTATCAACCGCTTTTGGTAAAATCTGTTCTGGATAACCTTCAATCAGGTGAAGGTTATCATCGTCAATATTGTAATTAGCCAGTGTATCCTTAAATTTTTTTTCGATTGTTATTTTGAAGTGGTTAATATATTCCTGATAACTTTCTTCACCCATTCCAAAATCTGTTGGCCCCATTCCAACCCCCATACCCAGTCCAATATCACTCCAGAGCTGGTAACCAATGGGATCGTAACAATGGATAGCATGAGCTTTCGCTTGCAGTTTTTCACAAATATTCTGGCTGGCACAGAGTATTTGCTGGTTTAGTCTGGCAGTTTCCACCGCGTCATCTGAAGGATCGACGGCTGCCTGAATATTTTCATACTGATTACGTGTTTTCGATTTTGCCAGTATCAAAGGCACCGGACAGTTATTTAAGAGCTGCCAGTCATTGGGGGTAAAGAGAACTTTGTTAATTGAAGCGTGGTGATGAGTTGATTTCATCACCAGGTCTGCATTAATTTCTTCCGCCTGTTGTAAAATAGCTTCATACAGCGGCTTATGCCAGACCACCTGATAAGTACATTTGATGTCTTCATTTTCTACATCGTTAACGTAACTTCTTACCCAACGTCCCAATGACTTAACATAGGTCTCTATATTAGTCTTCAATTGTTTCTGGCTAAAAAAGTGATTGGTTATCAGGCTTCGGTTGTAAGCAACTAATAACAGATGCACCTCAGCTCGATAAGACCTGGCCAGATAAATTGCTTTATCCAATGCAGGTTGAACATCGGTATCGGGATCCAGATTAACCAGAATTTTTGATACAGCCTTCACGTCGACCACCCTCCATTTTCTCAGAGAAAGTACAACTGCCAGCATGTCGTTCCAATCGCCAGTCTATCAATGGTCTATCCATCAATTATCAATCTATAAAATTAATAAAACAGACTGAACGTTTACAGCCAAAACAAGCTGTTACAGATTATGATAAAAGTATAGAGTAGTAATTCAAATTAGTAATGATCTCCGACAACAAAAAAGGCATTTATAATGCCTTTTTTATAGCAAAATGACTAACTTGTCGCTTTAAAAAACAAGCGTTGATAGTTTTCTGTGGTCTTTCGACTAAAAGATTCAAAGTCATCATTTCTTAACAGAGCAAGACATCTGGCAACATCGGCCACATGTCTGGGTGAATTTGGCTTACCTCGATGAGGCGCGGGTGTTAAATAAGGGCTATCCGTTTCAACCAGAATTCTGTCATCAGGGATCTGCCTGGCAACTTCTCGTAGTTCTTTGGCATTATTAAACGTGACGATGCCTGAAAATGAAACATAAAACCCCATTTCCATAGCTTCTAGTGCCATTTCCAGGCTTTCTGTAAAACAATGAAGAACGCCACCTACCTTATCAGCACCTTCCTGCTTTAATATCTCTAACGTATCCTGGCGTGCATCTCTGGTATGTATTATTAACGGTATCTGACTTTTAACCGCCGCCTGAACATGAATTCTGAACATGCTCTTCTGTTCTTCAACAGTCTCTTTTGCGTAATAATAATCCAGCCCGGTTTCGCCGATAGCAACCACTTTGGGCTCCTTAGCCAGCTCAACCAGGTAGTCCAGATCAACATTTTGTCCTTTGGTATATAACGGGTGTATTCCGGCAGACGCATAGACATCAGCATGTGTGTTGGCTATTTTCATGACCTCTGCCTGGTTCTCTCGGTCAATCGCAACACATAAAAACTGAGTAACACCTTGCGCTCGCGCCGCTTCGAGTGCTTCATCCAGAGAATGATTAAATCCCGATAAATCAATACGATCCAGGTGACAATGAGAATCAACTAACATAGTTTCCAGCTCAACAGGTTACTCAGGTATTACGAGTAAAAATTATTATAAGAAAACACAACTAACTGATTGTTCCATGATTTAATTAAACAGATATTCAATTAAACAGGTACTCAATTAAGCAGGTATTCAACAGATTGATTATTATAACTACCGGGGAGATTAAACAAAACCAGGCTCGTTGGTTTTAATGAAAAAAAGCTGAGTTTTAAGAGCAACACCCTGTAATAATGACACTACATGGTGTGAGTAATTCTGTCAGATTCCAGGGTACCAGCCAGGTGAGTTTCAATTTTTCCGCGCGTAACACCTCTGTCCTGTTCACTAAACTGTACGCCAATACCTCTTGCCTTATTTCCCTGAGCTCCTTTTGGAGTAATCCAGATTATCTTACCCGCGACAGGTAATCTTTCTTTTTCGTCCATTAGCGTTAACAACATAAAAACTTCATCACCAATACTGCACTGCTTATTGGTTGGTATAAACAAACCACCATTTTTCACAAAAGGCATATAAGCTGCGTATAAAGCTCCCTTATCTTTAATGGTTAGCTGCATTATGCCATGTTTTGGAGCACCAGGATTTGCCATATTATTGATGTAAGCCTAAGTTATAGTTATTAATAAAGACGAAATCTATGTCGAGCAATCTATCGGAAAATATCAAGGTCGGGAGATTTTTTTTCAGAAATCATCTTCAAGTTTATAGGTTGAATTTCGCTAACCCCTTGAATAATGACTGATTTTTCTGCCGATTTCAAACCATTGTATTAGTATAGCTTCAAACTGTAGCTTTGCCTGCAAATTACTGCCTTCACTCTGTGCCCGGTTATAATCAACAAGCTTATCATATAATTGATAGATTAACCGCTGCGGAATCTTAGTCAGAATATCTGCAGTGCTATTTTTTTTATTTCTATCAACAGCACTTGCCCGCTCCTCCGAGCCCACCTGTTGGTCTGACTCACCGGACAAACCTGCTTTGTTTACTGCTACCTCATAAAAGTAATCTGCCATCAGGTTAGACAACTGATTACTTTCCAGTGAGATGTTATTCAATGCATCTTGTGGTGTTTGTTGGTTTTTTAAAACCTCATCAAAATGGGAAAAATGACGTTTACGTTCTTCTGCGCCATTGTTATTCAGGTAGTCTCTCGCAGCAAGCGGCGCAAAATAGCACTTTTGTAATGCGTCAAACGCTTGCTCTTCTGTCGTCTGGCTATTTTTCAGTAACCATTTTACAGATAAATCAGCTGAAAATGCTGGTTTAATAATCTGACAACGGCTTCTGATGGTCGCAGGCACATTCTGAATATTTTCTGATAAGAGTATTAATAAAGTCTGCTCGCCCGGCTCTTCGAGTGTTTTAAGTAGCGCATTAAAGGAGGCTGTGGTCATAGCTGAAACAGAGCTGACCAACGCAATTCTCCAGCCGCCAGCCTGAGGTTTTTCACTGAGTTTTTTAGTTAACAGCCTGATCTGGTCAACACCGATAGACTTTTTCTGTTTACCTTTATTATCCGTTAACCGATCAATATAATAAAAATCAGGGTGTGTTGCAGAGCTAAATAACTGACAGGCTTTACAGTGGCCACAAGGCGCTGTTAGCGGCTCATGAGCTCGACACAGCAGGCTATTGGCGAGTGCTCTGGTAAAGTCTCGCTTACCCGACTCTTCAGGCGCAGCCAGCAACACCGCATGCGGCAGACGATTATTATCATAAGCCTGTTTCAGACTCTCAATGGTGGTATCGAACCACGGATATTGATGTAACATGGCTGGTAGCTTGCTATGGTTTAATTGAAATTAACAATTTTCTATTGAAAACTGTGATTGATAAAGCTGTTCCCGCAATAACAGTCTGATGGCAGACTGAACCTTTTCTATCTCCGGGGCCGCATTAATAATATGAATACGACCAGGTTCCTGTTTTGCTCGTTGCAGATAGGCATTTCTTATTTTCTGATAAAAATCCATTTTTTCCGATTCGAACCGGTCTGGCGCTCCTCTTAACCGGGTTCGCGCCATCCCTTCTTCAACAGACATATCTAACAATAAAGTCAGGTCAGGGGTAAAACCTGATAGTGCCCATTGCTCAATTTGTTTGATTCGATCAAATTCGATACCTCTGCCTCCACCCTGATAAGCATAACTGGCATCAACAAAACGGTCAGACAAAACCCAGGTTCCACTGTCCAGTGCAGGCCTGATAATCTGATTAACATGCTGACAACGGGCAGCAAACATTAATAATAATTCTGCATCGGCTTCGACTTTTTCTTTACGGTTGGTTAGCAAAAGCGCTCTCAGGTCCTCTGCCAGCGGTGTTCCGCCAGGCTCCCGAGTGACTAACACTTTATGGCCCTTCGACTGGATATAGTCTCTGATAAAATTGAGACTCGTCGTTTTACCGACGCCTTCACTGCCTTCCAGGGTAATAAACTTGCCTTTCTCTGTACTCATTCCAAC
>JADGFG010000099.1 GCA_016743995.1 Kangiellaceae bacterium
ATGGCATACGGTATTCAACCTGGCCCACGCCTGTTTATCGATAATCCAGAAGTTTTCTGGTCCGTTATTGTTTCAATGTATCTTGGTAATATCGTTTTACTATTTTTAAACTTACCACTAATACCTTATATCGCTCGTTCATTAAATTTACCCAAGCAATTATTAACAGTTCTAATTCTTTTCTTCTCGTTAATCGGTGTTTACCTGGTATCATTTAACGCGTTTGACATTTTTATGATGGCTGGTTTTGCTGTTATCGCTATTGCTCTGAGATTGCTTAACTTTAGTATGTCACCGCTTATACTTGGTTTTATCCTGGGTGGAATGCTGGAACAGAATTTAAGACGTTCTTTAACACTTTATGATGGATCCGTTTCATTTCTCTGGGAACGCCCTATTACATTAACTATTTTAGTTCTTACTATACTAGTACTTTTAATGCCTGTTATTTCCTCATTAAGACAGCCAGTAAAAAGTAAAACAGAAGAGAGCGTATCTGAAATATAAATGGTCAATCAAACCAAAATACTTATATTTTGCTTGTTGAATAACCGGGAACATTCGAATTGAATATCTCGGTTATTCATTAAAACAGGTGCGTTTTTAATCTGAAAACTCGCCTATTTTTTAATTTCCTGTATGTTAACTACCAAATAAGATAGCATGGTCTGTCTAATCCTCTGGTAAAATGCAGGTAAATGAGACTCAGTATTATTTTTAAACGTTTTGGTCTTCACAACAAACTGGCTTTTTTCTCACTTAGCCTGATTGTTCTACAAACTGCCGGACTTGGTGCGGTCAGTATCTATTATCTGCAACAAAATCTTGATAACCAGATTGGAAAAAAGGCGTTGGCTGTTGCCCAGTCGATTTCCAGAAGTCATGTAGTCATTCAAGGACTGCGCGAGAAAAGAAGCGATAAAATACAATTTTTTGTTGAAGATATTCGTCATTCAATTGATGCACGATTCATCGTTATTGGCGATACAGAGGGCATCAGATATTCCCACCCTGAGCCACATAAAATTGGTAAAAAAATGGTTGGCGGCGATAACCTGAAAGCCTTACAGCGAGGAGAGTCTTATATATCCAGAGCTGTAGGCTCTCTTGGCCTGTCACTACGAGGAAAAAGCCCAATATATTATGACGGAAAAATCATCGGATTAGTTTCGGTCGGTTACCTGGAAAAAGATATAAACCAGATTATTGGTAAGTTTAAAAAAACCTTTTTATTAATTTTCAGTATCATTCTTTTTTGTGGCGTTTTGCTAACTTTATATATAGCAAAACGCTACAGAGACGAAATTTTTGGTCTGGAGCCAGAGGAAATTGCCAGAACCTATACCGAACGAAAAGCAGTTCTGGAATCCATTCTTGAAGCTATCGTTGTTATTAACGAACACGGAATTGTTACCAGTGTTAACCCGGTTGCTTCGGAAATACTGGGCGGGATAAAATCTAGCGAAATGATAGGGCAATCGCTTTCTGAATTATTACCTGGATACCAATTTTTGTTTGCAGATAACTCCCAGCAATCCTGGAGAGATATTGAGGTTGAGGCCAATCAACAGACCTTGATTATGACCAAAACTCCCCTGATCATCACAGGAAAAAATAGAGGAGTTGTACTCACTTTTCGTCTGAAGGATGATATTGTTGTGTTAAGTCAGAAGCTGTCACAAGTTGAGCAGTTTTCAAAAATGTTAAGAGAACAGACCCACGAATATTCCAACAAATTAAACACAATTAGCGGCTTACTGGAAATAGGCTCTATCGACAAAGCACTTGAAATCATTGTCAGAGAAAGCTCTGGCTATCAGGAAATTATTGAGTTTTTAATGCGCACCGTTCCAGATCCCATTCTTGCTGGGCTCATTCTGGGTAAGTATCACGCTGCAAAAGAACGTAACATTGACTTTGTCATCGACAAAGAAGGTAGTCTGACCAAAGTTAATGACTCAGTTTCTCGTCAGAAGCTGGTAACCATTCTAGGTAACCTCATTGATAATGCCTTTGAAGCAAGCCTCAACAATATGCCCGTTTTACCCAGGGTACAACTGTCAATGACTGATATCGGCGCAGATTTGATATTTGAGATTGAAGACTCAGGTAATGGCATTGACGACGAAGTACTACAAAATATTTTTTCTATTGGAAAAACAACGAAATCTGATATGGGACATGGTATTGGTATGTACCTGGTGAAAAACTGTCTTGACCAACTAGGAGGAACACTTTCTATCTCATCAGCTAAAAATGGTGGTACAATTATGACTGTTTATATTCCTAACAAACCAAATCAGGGTGAACGCTCTAGCCTCGAGAGCGACAGCATAGCCAACAAACTGTCGCCCAAAGAAAGTACGGGACAAAAATGACTACAAAAAACGTTCTAATAGTCGAAGATGATTCAAAAATAGCAAGTATTGTCGCAAAAGTTATTGATAAATTTGAAGAATTTGAAGTAGTGGCCATTGCGTCAACTGCAAGTGATGCAATAGAAGTCTTAAATTGCCTGACACCTGACCTGGTTTTTTTAGATATCAGCCTGGTTAAAAGCAGCGGACTCGAAGTCATTGAGTATATTCGACAGGATTTAAAAGATGCTCAAATTGATATTGTTATGCTCACCGCAGCTAAAGAAGTCGACATCCTCCAGAAATCAATCTCTTTTGGAGTTTTTGATTATATTTTAAAGCCCATAGCATTTAGTCGACTCAACCAGTCTCTTCAGCGTTATCTCGAATATACCCATAAACTGGAAAACAAAGATGACCTGGAGCAAGAAGATTTCGATCTTTTCTTTGGCAAAGCTGCAGGCGAGCTTAAACCCAAACGATCAGATGTCCCACCTAAGGGTGTCGACAATATCACGCTGGACAAAGTAAGAGCGGTTATCAGTTCGAACCCTGATACAGCTTACACCGCTGAAGCCATGTCTGAGTGTATTGGAACTAGCCGAACAACAGCAAGACGTTACCTGGAATACCTGTTATCTAACAACGAAGTAAGAGCAGACATTGAATATGGCTCTGTTGGCCGGCCAGAACGTCGATATGCTTTTCTCGCGCAAGAAGACCGATAACCCCCCCTGACTAACTAACCCCCCTAACTTGCTAAATAGCTTTATAATAATTACCAGCAGGCGGGGTTAACCTGATAATAGGCCTGTAACTGATTATAAAGCCGTGGATGCAGGCTGGATAACTCAACGGGCCGTTCAAAAAAGACTTCTGTTGCAACAGCAAAAAACTCAGCCGGGTTTGTTGCTCCGTATGAATCCAGCAATGAATGGTCTCCCGCTCTGGTTGCTTCTTGCAAATGCTCAAATTCTTCTTTCAATACTGTTGCCCACCCACTGTTCTTTTTGCTTTTCAAAAATGGTGCCCCATTCGCGCTGCCTGTTTCCTGATCTAACTGGTGTGCAAACTCGTGTATCACAACATTGTGTCCGTCATCAATCAGGTCAGCACCAACTTTGGTGTCATGCCAGGACAAAACTACCTTGCCCAAACCCCAGGATTCTCCACTAAGCACCCTTCTCTGGTTGTTTAACACTCCAGCAGCCCCAGGAGAGGCATGTTGAGCTACAAAAGCAGCGGGATAGATATAAATTGATTTAAGTGCCGGGTAATAATCCGTCTCTCTGTTTAACAATAGCAAACAGGCCTGCGCAGCAACCGTTACCTTTATTTCATCAGTGATTTCGATTCCTTCAAACCCATAGAAGGCTTTTTCATCTAAAAAGACAAGAATATGTTGTTTCAGCTGGACCTGAAGTGCTTCTGGCATGATCTGCAGATAAGGCATGTTCTTACTTAAAATCGAATTCCAGGACTCAGGAAACAACCGAGATTTCAACTTGTTACGCGAATATCTTGTATATTGAGGTTTGAGCAAAACATAACTGATTAAGCTCGTTGTAACACAAAGAAGAATAATTGCAGGTGACATTTGTATTTTACTGACCTTGTCGTCTGAAAAATTGATAGTCGAATGTTAATAGATAAGGCTGATAATAAGCAATATCAAGCTTCTACGGTGTTAAAACCCGATATTTCATGGGCATAGCAACCTTTTGCGCCCCCTGTAAGGACAAACAACCTTATGTTTAATCGCAGTGAAAAATACGTAAACTCACAACACACCAACAAACAATTACAGTAAATTACAATCCGACTTGTTAAATTTAACTCATCAACATTATCGCAATTATTGATACGCAAAGTTATTGATACGCGAATAATAAAGAGAGTAAAAAAATGTTAAGTTTACAAAAAGAATACATTACCGAAAAAGAACATCAGACTAGTATCAATCATCGCATCGCGGTCGCTATTGAGCAATGTGATTTAACGGCCAACCTGCCATCATGCTTCAATTCAGAGGAAACAGGCTTCAATCATAAAAATTATGCCGACATAAACCCGGCTGAATTTGGAAAGAATGCAATGCTACAAGGCCATTAAACGGATAGCTTGATACTACTCACTTAGCTATAGTGGGAGTACAATCACTACTCCCTGTTTCTGGCCAACAGTTTTTACTATTCCAGCTCTTCTCCCCTTTATCATTCAAAGTAAAATTTCCGTCACCTTCCATGGTTTCCACTGCTGTGGCTGTAATTGTAAATTCAGTGTCTGGCGTATTACTAAGAGTCAAATTGTAAGTGACTTCTCCTCCGTCAAGGGGAATCTGAGTCGCATAGACATCACTTAACGCTGTGACGCCGTAATTATAGTTATTGGCCCTGTATCGCTCCATGGCCTGAGCAGCTCCCTGAACAGCAGACATAGCCTGTGTACGTTTGGATCGCTTAACATGTTCTTCGTAAGCAGGAAAAGCCACAGAGGCTAAGATTCCAATAATGGCAACCACCATCATTAATTCTATCAAGGTAAAACCTGAGTAATAGCTTTTTGTTCTGCCCGGATATAAAACAGGCTTTATCACTTTATTTTTTTTATCAATTGCATTCATAGTATTCACCCTGTTTATTTTATAGTAGCTTTAACTTCTTTTTTATCTTTAACACCTGATTTCCAACGTAGCCCCATCACACCTTCAATCGTTCCAGGTAAAAATTCTTCTAAAGCACCGCCACATTGTGCGCCGACACACAGACGCTTCTTTGCTCGACCATTAACATCTTCCAGCAAAACCTGAGGCGGCGGAGCAATACCACCAGCATTGAGTAGCGTATAACGATCGGTCGCGCTAACGGGATCAGTCAAATTACTTCGTATTGGACTACCATTGGTCACGCTAACCCCATAAAAACGAGATCGACCGATATTTTGAGCTCGACCTGTGGAGCACTGATTTTCTCCTTCCTCTGACTCAGCTGGCATATAAGAAGTAAACATGATGACATGGTTAAAAGTCGTAGAGCGCTGTATGACTTTTTCACCTTTAGCTTTGTCCAGCTTTATGTACCAGCCGTCTTTACCTGCGGTAGTCTGCGCCCCAGTTCCTGCTGTAGTGGATGTCCCCGCAATCGCAGAAGTCGCGTCAACCCCAAACAGATTAGTTACATCAACGAGGTTACTCATATCAACATCTTTAAATATTCTGGCGTCTTTATCTTCACTAAGAACCGATTTGTCCTTTATCATATAAAAATAATTCTGAACTACATCTATTTCTTTAGGGTGCGCTCTGTAACCAGAACCGATAGCAACACTGACATAAGGGAGTTCACCTGGCAACCGGACCATCGATGCATCGGGCGCATAATAAAATCGACGATTGTTTGACTGCGGTTCTCCAACAATTTCCTCACCATCTTGTAGATGGGCTATTCTTCCGCCGCTAATATTTGAAAAACTAACATTATTTTTGAGCTTGTCCTGGTTATTAATATCAAAACGAAATATCTGACCTTTAGTATCGCTCGCATAAATATGGTCAATTAATTTTTTGGCATCATTATCAATATCGAATGCTGTTACCGTTGCAGGTACAGAGTTCATTTCTTCCAGTGAGTTGTGCTTACTCGTCGTTGCGTCCAGAAGTTGGTGAGAATCCCAAATGTGAGATCCATCTAAAGCATCTGCAATATAAACTCGATTTCCTACATCATCTTTCTGGCTAACCTGACGACCACGGTCCTGCTTATTATCATAACCCCCACCAAATATCATAACCAGTTTGTTTTCTTCGCCCTTGATATTAATTTTTCCAATAACCGGCTTTGACCAGCTTTGTCCAATTTGGTTAAAGCCAGAAACAGCGGGATCAATTTTAAACATTAGTTCCGGGCTACCAGGTTGGCTGATGTCAATCGCGTAATACGCATTCCCTCCCCTGCGCATGCCGATATACAAATAGGCTTTCTCTTCCTTGCCAGATGACCGATCGATCATCCCATTGTCATTGAGGTCTTCGTGATAGATTGTAATTTCACCATCCAGGCCATAACGATCTTCATCGCTTACATTGCCTCCATTTAAAGGTAACTGATTAAGCATTATATTTCTTATTCGCTTCAACTGTTGTTTAGGAATAAATGCCCACTGCTCACCACCACTTTCAGTATCAAAGGCATGTAAAAATCCATGATTAGTCCCAACAAAAACCAGACTTTTTGTTATATCTTTCTTAGTGCTAGCATTAAAACCTGTTTTATAAGTGACGATTGTTGGTTGGGAATGCAATGGGTCACCAATGATGTGGTGCTTTTGATTTTTCTCATTTTTGCCTTTAATCCAGTTTATTATTTTGGAGCGGTCATTATTGGTTGCATCGGTCCCCAGTATTTCGTTTGTAATGGAGGCGTTATTATCAGAAATAACATTACCAACATTATTTAAGATATTAGTAGTCGTTAAATTTGAGTAAACCACTCTGGATTCACCCAATTGCTCCGCCACACCACCTTTTGCTACTTCATTACCATCTCTATTTTTTGACCACCAGCTCTTTGAATAAGCGTTAAACTGAGAAGTTCCATTGATGGCATTAATGTTATTTTGATCAACAATTTCACCATTCAATAATTTATAACGCTTAATATTTCCAGGCCATATTTTTCCCTGCGGCTGAGGAGCAAATAATGAAAAATATAACGCTTCATGATGAGTGAGTCGATTATACAAGTTTATCGATACCCCGGTAGAAACAAAAGAAGCGGTAACATTGGCCATAACCGCAGTGATTATATTTCCAAAAGCGGCAAATAATTTTTCCTCATTAGTCGCATGCACATAACCGCCTCCACCTGCCCGGGCCATATCTTTCAATAAATTGATTCCGTTATTACCAAAAGCAATGGTGTGAGTCGATACGGATTCAACTTTCTTTACGTCATTATCTGACTTATGATCATAAGCATGAAGATAAGCTGCAATAGATCGAGCACAGTTAGATCCATTTCCATAGTGCTTGTTTCCATTTGGAAGAATACTATATTCATCTATGGTACAAACTTTATTGGCATCTTCAATAGTTTCTTCTATCTCTGGTATCTTAAGCCACCCATTATAGGTTTGAATAGTTGACTCGTGATGACTGTTAGGCTCTCCGTCACTGAGAAATACAATGTAGCTTTGCTGGCAGTCCGAATCGATGGGCGTATCATACTCAGGTACGGGCGAGTCATTCCATTGCTCGGATGCACAGCTCTCAGCGTGATAATTTGCCATGGTACAATTGTTTGGCAATGGTAATAGTGGTTTTGGTTGAGCAACCGTAGGCTCAGCACTCACGGAGTTAACCGACCTGCCATGCCTGGTTTTCCCATAATTGAGCGCTTCCCCACGAAAATATCGACCCGCTTCGGACATCACATCACTGATAGGGGTTGAGCCAACCGCATTCAGGTTATCCACCATCAGTTTAAATTTATCCCGGTAAGTTAACATTCCCTCTTCATAAGAGGAGACATGTTCAATGTTAATCTTAGAAATAATTTCCTGCCCTGCATAATCATAATCATCCAGCTTGCAAGCATCATCATCACAACCTTGCCGAATATCCAGAACAAAAGACAACTTATTAATGAGTGCGTTCCACTCAGGTTTATTAATGATTTCGTTCACAATCGTAGAGACATCATATTTTAAAATCACTCCATCTTTCTCTCCATCTTCATAGATGACCCTGTTAACCGTTGGGGTGTTCAGCTCAACACTTTCTGTCGATAATCTTGTTATTAAGCTTTGTAAAGCCAAACGATGAGAATCATTATCTGCTTTATCTTCAGCGCGAGTAAAATCAGAGGAAAAATCAATAATGCCTCTGATTGTCCCTGTTACTCTTGAAAGTTCAAATTCTTCAGCCCCGCGTAATGTTAACTCTGCCTTTTCAATTCTGGCACCTTTTGATAGAGCCAGGTTGCCCGTAAAGGTCATCGCCGTTTTGCTGTTGCTGGTTAGTTTTTCCAGTTCACTATATTCAAAATGACCGTTATCTCCCGGAGTCTGAGTGATAACATCACCTTCCTTTACAGTGCCACTGGCCTCACCTGCAATACACGCCGTTTCACTATTGACTGGCGGCGTATAATCAATGTAGATTCCAGGCGCCTGAATATAGACAGGCTCACTCTTATGCTCTTTGTTCTTTTTGCTAGCGCCTTCAACACTATAAAAACTGGCAAAACCTGAACCTGAACGAGCCTTTACAATTAAGGTTATATCAGAACCTCCACACCAATTACCTCCATTAGTATTTTGTCCTGTTATTCTCTCAACCAGCGATTGAATATTAAAGGTATAAGTCTTCCCTTGCTCATAAAGTTTACTATCTCCAGTCACTTTATTTCTGTCATTCTTTCTTGCTGATATATTTCCATTAATTTCCTTCAATACTTGTGATTCAGCACTCAACTCTCCATAAACATCCAGAGCAGAGGTCGCGACCATCGAGGACGTCAGTGTTAAATGAGCAGCATTGATAGTACTACCACGCGGAACAACGACTTTGTTAAACTGGAGACCAACTTCATTTTCTAAACTCAACAGCTCACTATTAAGGCTGACATTTCCAGCGCTGTCTTCTTCTCCATCTAAATGATTATCCGAGATTTCCTGAGAAAATATGCGACTGCCACTTTCAAGACTATCAATATCCTTAACGGGCAAAATAACAGGACCACCATTAGAAACATTAAAACGCATCAACCCGACATTTACATCACTTAAAGAGTCAATAACCTTTTTCATGACTCGCTTAACAATACTCATTCGACTTTCATCAGAAGTGTCGTTTCTTCCATTCAGATCCCACCCCATACTGCCAGAGGTATCAATAACAAACAGCAAGTTAGGTTTCCCACCAACCTCTCCATTTTTTAAGGTATAGATTTCGGTATCATCACCCAACGCAACGTTAAATACACACAATGAGTAAAACAGCGCCACGACAAACCATAATTTTTTCATTATTTTTTTCATCACTTTTTTCATCAACCTAAACCTTGCAGGCACTAACCTGATAAAGAACAACGCTATTTTTTGTGATGACATTCCCCGTACTGCCTTCACCTGATACTTCCGATATCATACAACCAACAGGCGACTGGCCAAAACTATAGCCAGTACACACAACAACATTACATCGCTCCAGTATTTTTAACCCACCTTTTGCTTTTACAGTTTTTCCAGAATCTAGAAAATAGCTATCGTCTTGTTGAGAATTCAGGTCACCTGAAGCGCTCAGGAAGAACGGAATGGACTCGCCTCCCTGCTTCGCCTTATTCAAAAAGTGCTCAGAAGAAATAGTGCCTTTATTCTTGGCATTGGTATATTCAGAAATAGCACTCTCCGCAGCATTAAAAGTTATATTTTTAAGTTGCAGGTTAGTCGCCATCTTTTCTTGCAAGGTACTTCTTTTCGAAGCTGAAGAAGCCAGCAAGGTTAAAACAATCAACATAATCAGTGCCAGAAACAGAACAATTCCGTCCTGCTTATGTGAAAAACTACTATCCAACCGTTCAATTTTCACAAGCTATACTCTCTCTAATTTTTTGCTCTTTACTTTTTTGCTCATCGCACAAAGATGAGAAGAAATGGGACTGCCTGCTATATTAAACATGGCATTAGGCATAAATACGATTTCTTTAAATATCTTTCTGTTTTTTTTGTCATTCGCAACAAATGTCTTATCTAACAACGAGTAATTTTTACTAGTGACAGCAGGCAACAGATCGTTTTTACTTGCGAATAATAACGCCACCTGAACCGAAACCACTCTATTTTGTAATTTATTTTTTACAACTTCAGTAGCATTTAAAAACTGATTCACAACACCAAGATGACAAGCAGGCTTATTACTATCAACTTGCTCAATGCCATATAAAACCTGAAAATAATCAATGCCTTCTACAACAGAAATAGATGTACTCGGTTTCTCATCAGAACCTTCCCCATTTCCTTTGCATACCAGGTTTCCTGCCAGTTTTCCGTTATCTGAAACATAAAGCCTGTTTTCTACTTTTCCATCTACAACCAGATTACCAGCACAATCCTTATTCTGTACCCCATCAACCTTAGCCTCAAATGCAACAACAACTGAATCACCTTTTTGTTCAGCCCCTTCATCTTTTGAACCGTTATCTCCAGAAAAAACAATTGCGCCCTTCCAGTTTCCGATTTTTCCTGAGTAACCACCCTGCCGAATTAATCGCTTTAAAAACATTAAAGAAAAGCGCCCATTTTCCTGCATCGTTGCAATATTTTCTTGCAATTGAAAGTCTCGATTATTTTCTATGACCAGTTGAACCACAGCCCCCATAAGAGCAATGCCCAACACAGACGCAATCATCATTTCAACTAAAGTAAATCCAGATTGCACTTTCAAAAAACTAGAAGAACTCACGGTACCAACTCCAGAATGACACAGTTTTTTATCGCTTCTCCCTTATCTGATTTTGGACATCTGCTATTAAGGTTCTTCTTTTGACCCGCATTTTTTTTTGCACTTCCAGGTAACCACTCCACAACAAGTTGCATTCGATTATTCTCCCGATTTATGACCACGTTCCCATATGGAAGCATTGTTTCCGCATCACTACAAACCTGTGAAAGGTCAAACTTCGCCCTTTCTGATAGCGTACAGTTTACGTTATTTTCATCACACTTTTTTGTGTCTGAAGGCTGAGGGAATTCACACTGATATGATGCATCGGTTTTCGCATAATAGTTCAGATACTCTTCATAACTTTGTGGCTGACTTCGTTTGCTTGTACTTTGTGTTCCAGGAGTCGGGTCTGATTTTACAGTGTCTCTGTTTTCTATCATTGATGAAATTTTCGACATTCGAATCCTTGATGAAAGCCCCTGCGCAATCGATGATGCCTGCGTATAAAAATAACCTTCCTGATTACTGGATACACTGGCAACCTGAAGTGTCGCAACACCTAATAAACCGAACCCCATTACCAGACAGGTTATCAGAACTTCAATCAGAGAAATTCCGCTTTGGTTTTTAGATTTTAATGCGACAATGGTGACATCATGCATAAGCAAGAGACCTACAATATACTTAGTGATTTACAATAAAATAGCAATATTCATCTGAACTTATCTCAGTTCTGACTATGATTGAATAATTTAACAAAACTGCCTGTTAATAACCTGCGGCATGATGTTAAACAAAAATAGTTATTTGTAAGGTGGTGTAATATTTTGAAAAACGAGTGGGAGTGTGAGTTTATTGCAGAGCGAATATCTTGTGTGTAAATTGTCGGCAGAAATCAATTACTAACAGGCATCAACTACCGATAGACATCCAGTCAATTCGCGGGGTCGACATTATGATAACGAACTAAAGCGGTAATAATCTAATACCGGACAATTCTCCATCATCAATAATTTTCAAGGACAATCACTGATTTAATCTACGGCTTAAAGCGACAGCTTCAAACTACCGCTTTTAACAGCCTGACAGCGCCGGGCTATTAATCCGTTTCATCCAGCTCAAGTGGTTCATTTTGTTCCATCATTTCAAGTAACTGGATTGTAATTGCTACAAAATCGTGGTCCGTAATAATACCGACGAGCTGTCTTCTGGAATTAACAACCGGCAAGCAACCAATTTTTTTGTGATAAACCAGCTGCGCAGCATAAGCAACATTTAACTCAGGTGATATTGTGGTAATATTGGTTGTCATAATATCGGCCAGTAAAATGCCGGACTCAATGCTTTCCAGTTCTTTACTACTGGCATATTGTTGAGATGAATTTCCATTTTCAAGAATATTACTGTGACTGACAATACCAATTAATTCATTCTCATCGTCAACAATTGGTATATGCCGTATCTTGTTCATTCGCATCGTATCACGCGCATCAGCAAGTGTATTAAACCTTGAAAGCGTAATAACTCTGGCAGTCATCATATCTTCTACAATGATCATTAACGTATCCTCCGGCGTATAGTGATCGGAATACTTCAGAATGAGGTTAATCAGAGCCGTTTAACTATTTCAGCGCTGAAACGAACAATGCAAATAACCCTGTAAAATGATTATTCAATACTCATTCCCTGTACACTAACTTTAGCCCAACCGGTATACATGGCAATGATTTGGATCAATGACATTATTTTTTTCAACAAATCATCTCCGCTTCAGATTTAGACTCAAAAATAAACAATATTTGATATTGATCACCATCATTGTTTGAGATTCTGCAATAATCAGGTTGCTGCACAAAATCTGATTGTAAAAAGGTAATTGTCTAATGAATAAACAGGTATTAACCAGAACGGATAACAAGACACCGTTGGAATGGCGTTCACTGTTAAAGTCGGGTAACCGAATCTTTATCGGCTCAAATGCCGCTGTGCCGGAACAACTCATTAATCACTTAATTGAGAATAGTGATAATTTGCATGATATCGAGGCGGTACATATTCTCACCTTATCAGAAAATAACTGGGTAAAACCTGAAAATAGCCATTTATTTAAAGTCAATACTCTCTTTATTGGTGGAAAAAATATTCGTGAAGCGGTCGCTGAAGGCCGGGCAGATTACACGCCGTCTTTTCTGTCGGAAATACCAAAACTTTTTGAAGATAACATTCTTCCTCTGGATGTTGCCCTGGTTATGCTAAGCCCACCGGATGAGTTTGGTTATTGTTCTATGGGAGTCAGTGTCGACATCGTCTCTGCGGCTATAAAAAGTGCCCGCTATGTTGTTGCTCAGATTAATACAGAAATGCCCAGGACCAGCGGCCATAGTTTTGTTCACGTTGATCAGATAGACGCATGGCTGCACAATGATCATCCACTGCCCGTTTTAGCACCACCAGAACTGGATAAAGTGACAGAACAAATTGGACAATATGTATCCATGCTAATTGAAAATGGCTCTACTCTACAATTAGGCATAGGCAAAATTCCTGATGCCGTATTACGTTATCTGGGACACCATAAAGATCTGGGGATTCATAGCGAAATGATTTCCGATGGAATTATTGACCTGATGAAAAAAGGCGTCATTAATAACCGCAAAAAAACATTTCATAAGGGAAAGACCATTACCACTTTTTGCATGGGTACTCAAAAACTATACGATTTTGTACATAACAATCCCCATGTTGAGTTTTATCCCTCACAACATGTCAATTCACCGGTCAAAATTGCTCGCAACGACAAAATGATTTCGATTAACAGTGCAATCGAAGTTGATTTAACCGGACAAGTGGTTGCGGACTCTATTGGGTATCAATTTTATAGTGGCATAGGGGGACAGGTTGATTTTATTCGTGGTGCTGCACTCAGCAATGGCGGAAAACCGATTATTGCACTTCCCTCAACCGCAAAAAACGACACCATTTCTAAAATTGTCCCTCACCTGACCGAAGGTAGTGGTGTTGTTACTTCTCGGGGACATGTTCACTATGTGGTCACTGAATATGGTATCGCTAATTTAAGGGGCAAAAGTATTCGAGAGCGAGCACTGGAATTAATTCGAGTAGCCCACCCAAAATTCAGAGCTCAACTATTAAAAGAAGTTCGTCAGCATTACTGGGTTCCAGAATATCAGGCGAAAACCCCCACTTCAGTACCAGAGCTGGGCAAAGTAGAGTTTAAACTGTATACATTTGGCGATACTGAATATACGCTGAGGCCGTTACGTCCGGCAGATGAACGCCACTTGCAGGAGTTCTTTTATTCCCATAACAAAGAAACACTTATGCTGCGATATAATCACCATCCCACGCAAATGAGCCGAGAAAAATCCTGTAGTCTGGTCAGTATCGACCAACAAACCGATCTGGCTCTGTGTTTCACCGAGCACTTTGACTCAGAGGATGCTATACAGGCCGTGGGTCGATATTATTATGTTGCTACCAATAACAGCTGCGAAGTCGCTTTTGTTATTAAAGAAAGCAAACGTGGTAAAGGGATGGCCAAAGCATTATTAGCTAAAATGATCAGTATTGCACAAAGCCGTAAAATTGAGAAAATGTTTGCTATGGTTCGTTACGATAACAAACCGATGTTAAGTGTTTTTGAACATGCCGGGTTTAAACAAGCACCCGAAGGCGAGCCCGACGAGCTGCTATTAGAACTGGCATTAACTTAGCGCAAACAGTAAGATACAAGAGGCCTGCCATTATGTTGGCAGAGCCGATTGAATGCTTACAGGGGGCATCGATCGATATCCGGAGACTATGAGGAGCTATCATGTCCGTTGGGCTTATCAGCCATTTTCAATGCGCAGAACATGACATGGGGAGCAATCACCCCGAATCGCCAGCCAGGTTATCAGCCATTCAGGACCACCTGATAAGCTCTGGACTGGACTTTGCGTTAAAACAGTTTGATGCCATTCCAGCTAGCCCGGAACAACTTTGCCTGGCACACAGCCAAAAGTATGTTGATACTATTCTGAAAAATGCACCTGCCAGTGGCTTTTTTCGTCTGGATGCAGACACATTAATGACACCTCACACGCTCAATGCTGCTTTACTGGCAGCAGGTGCCGCAATACAGGCTGTCGACCTTGTCATGCAAGGCGATCTGTCAGCCGCTTTCTGTGCGACCCGTCCGCCGGGACATCATGCAGAAAAAAATAAAGCCATGGGGTTCTGTTTTTTTAATAACGTTGCTATTGCCGCTGCCTGGGCACTCAAACATTACAAACTGAGCAAAGTTGCCATTGTCGATTTTGATGTTCATCATGGAAACGGCACAGAGAATATCTTCTTACACGACAGCAATGTATTGTTCTGCTCTACCTTTCAACATCCTTTTTATCCCTTTTCAGGTTCCGGTAAAAAACCATCGAATATTATTAATACACCATTGCCCGCTAACGCAAACAGTGACCAGTTTCGACAGGCCATTAAACAATACTGGTTACCAGCACTCAATCAGTTTGAACCGGAAATGCTCTTTATATCAGCAGGGTTCGATGCCCATGCAGAAGACCAGATGTCACAGGTTAATCTTTACGAAGCAGATTACCGCTGGGTAACAGAGCAGATAAAACAGGTTGCGGAATTATATTGTGGTGGAAAAATAGTCTCTGTACTCGAAGGTGGTTACGCCCTTCAGGCATTGGGTCGTAGTGTCGTTGCCCATATTAATGGGTTAATTGGTCATTAAACAGCCCTTAACAGATTCAACTGCCAAGGGCTGTCTGTTTTTGAAAGCAATAGCCTTTTGTTATTTCTTTTTACCGAGTGATTCAAAATAAGCCGCGATATTAGCCATATCAGTTTCGGAAAGTGATGCGACCTGTATTTGCATAATAACGTTATTACGGGCCTTGGACTTAAAGTCTTTTAACTGTTTTAAAAGATACTGTGCTTTTTGCCCTTTTAAATTCGGATTTTCACCCGAAAAACTGATGCCTTCCGGACCATGGCAACCAGCACAGGCCGCAGCTTTTTTCGCGCCCGCAGCAATATCTGCGGCACTTAACGAGCCTGCTGACATAAAAGATGCCATAAGCACAAAAGATAATCCAGTTTTTGATAGTTTTGCTTTCATCTGTATCAATACCTTTCTGACGTAATAGTAATAAGTGTTTAAAATTCCAAGTCAATTGTAAGACTAACAATCAATATTCTTTAACAACAGCCTGATCATATTCAATTAATCGAATCTTTTCTTGATCCAGATGCGTATAAATACAAAAAACTACAATTATTTATCAAAATAAGCCTTAGCTTCAATACTGGAGCTTAATTTAAATTCTGGTTAGCAAGTAATTCCAGTGTCAATCCATTAAAGGTAATCATCTCTCCACCAAATTCCTCTAAAAATTTCGCCGCTGCAATTGATGTTCTAAAGGTCACTATTGTTTTACCCATTGCAGCTTTTTTATTCGAGCCCACCACATAAAAGGCTTCTCGCGCTGGAATCATTTGCCTGTCATCGGGTCTATCCCAGGCATTGTTGGTCATATCATGAACAAAGATACTCGTTACATTTGACTTATTTTCTGGTTGTAAATACCAGAATAGCATCTCTGAAGTTGAACAAAATTTCTTCACCTGTTTACTTCGATTATCATAAACCTGACCTTTAGGCCCGGCAATTTCCTGGACTAGCATGCCACAAACATGACAGGCATCTGACAAATTGTAGGCCACAGGCTCTCGGTGTTCTGAATTCTGAGAAATATCACATGCGAGTAACGTCATGGTAAAAACAACAACAACACTGGCTCTCAAGTGACGTAATAAAGTAAATTTCATAGTGAATAACCTCTATATTTCTATATTTCTATATTTCTATATTTCTATATTGTCGGTAAATTTGAGTTACACAGGACGTTTTTTAAAGCGATAATAGGCCAGATTAAAT
>JADGFG010000100.1 GCA_016743995.1 Kangiellaceae bacterium
GGATTAGATAGTATATATAGATTAGTAACGACATTATTAGTAACAATATTAATGGCGGTATTGTCGTTGGTTAGTCATAACTAAGGATTATAAAATGAAAAACACAATATTTCCTGACGCCAATCACTTTCAGGTCCCCAGAGCGTTATATGTTGCTGCGTGGAAAGTCTGGTTTAAACGATTTTCTGCTCAAGATGAATGGCGGGAAGGCGTTATTCCACTTGATCGAAGTAATGAAGATTTATCCTGGCTTATTTCTCATGAAAAACGTTTTAGTGTCGAAGTTATTAATCGGCTATTAGTTCCCTGGTCATTTCGTAATCAGTCGCAGGTTAACGATGCTTTTTTTAATATGAATCAGGATATGTTAAAGAGAGCTAGCGATAAAAGCAGCTTATGTGGTGAATGCGCTCGACTATCAGATCAGGCTCTGGATTATTGGGATGGTTTAACTTATCTGGAGCAGGATTTATTTGCTGTCTATGCAGAAGCAAGAATTCAGGCTGATATCGAAACGCCTACAGATACGCCTGTGGTGATAGATGACGCTGGAGTGGCACTTATTGGTGAAGATATTTACCCACCAGTTATTCCTGATAAAAATGCATCTGATGAAGCGTTTGCCAGCGCAGTTGTTGCCTGGATAGATGAAGACCCCTTTACTCCCATGTACCAGAGAGTAGCTGTCGCTGATGCGATGAGTAGCTGGCATGATCGGCTGGAAAACTTTTTTTGGCCAAAACCGAGAAATGGGCTAATGCAGGTTTGTCATTCTGCTGATGCATTGATGTATCGAGCGGAGTTGTTAGCGAGAAAAGTTGTTGCTGATGAAGAGTGGGATGATGATTATAAGACTACAGCGGTGAAAGTGGCAGAAGAGATATTCCTTCAGGCCGGTTTACCGCAAAGGGGAGTGAGCTGGCAAAATGTTTACGATGTAATAAAAGCCGCAGTATCAACCGATACGGAATCAGTTGCGAAGATGAATAGTGGTTGGTCTCTTATTGCTTCCTTTGTTACTCACTGGATAAAATGTAGCGATCTGGCTGACCCTTCTGCACGATTCCCAATGGTATGCTGGAATAGCAGGGTAGCAACTTCTGTTATATCAAGATTGGACTTTTTGCTCGTTGAGTCTGGTTTTTCTGAGCTGGGCGGACGTTTTGAAAATATTGGTACTGTGCCAGGCGTTGGTGGTACTCGTCCCAGAGAGTTGAGTTTGAACTGGCCAGATGGTTATCGTAGCTGGAAAACTCAGATTACCGCTAGTCGGTTCGTAAACTTAATGGTTAATAGTCTTAATACTGAAAAGAAAGAAGATGGTAGTTTGCGTTATTCACCCATGCCTGTACCTACTGGGGGTAGCGCACCCTGGACTATTCAGGGAGTACAGCTAGTTCTGTTTTCAGACGGTTATTAAAAATAAAGTCAGGTGAACGACAACCATTGTTATATTAAAGAGGTTGTCGTTCAGTTTATATAAAAGTATTAAGTTTGTTATTTGTTAATACCTTTATTTATTCTATTTCGACGCAACTTCCCAGCCACATTCTCGCCCCTTATTTTCTTTATCTAACCAGGTTTTTAGAGGTGCAAAGTAGTCGAGAATTGCAGAGGCATCAAGTTTGTCACTTCCTGTCATTGTTTTAAGAGCTTCCTGCCACGGACGACTTGAGCCCATTTCTAACATAGCGATTAGCTTTTTTCCTGCTTCTTTGTTGCCATAAATTGAACAGCGGTGAAGTGGGCCTTCGTTACCGGAGATTTTGCAGAGTTCGCGATGGAATTGAAATTGCAAAATATGTGCAAGGAAATATCGTGAGTAAGGGGTGTTGCCTGGAACATGATATTTTGCACCGGGATCAAAATCGGATTCAGAACGCATGAGCGGAGACTTGACTCCCTGGTATTTTTCTCTCAGTTCCCACCAGCCTTTATTATATTCATCAGCAGATATTTCACCATTAAAAACACCCCAGCGCCATTTGTCGACCAGTAAGCCAAAGGGTACAAAAGCAATTTTGTCCAGCGCCATTTTCATCAGGTAAGGTAAGTCGCCTGCAGAATCAGATACTTTATCAATCATGCCAATTTCTTTCAGATAGTTATCATTAATTGAAAGGGCGATAGTGTCTCCAATTGCTTCATGAAAACCATCATTAGCACTTTCTCGGTAAAGAAGCGGTTGTTTCAGGTTATAAGCTCTTTGATAAAAGTTATGACCTAATTCATGATGAATCGTGACAAAGTCTTCTGCATTTTTCTTAATACACATTTTTATGCGGTAGTCAGTCTCATTGATATCCCACGCGCTGGCGTGACATTGAACTGCGCGATCTCGGGGCTCAACGAACAGCGAGCGAGACCAGAAAGTATCAGGCAGTGGTTCAAAGCCAAGTGACTTAAAGAAATTTTCTGCGGTTCGAACCATCTCAACTTCACTGAACTGTTTTGCTTTAAGCCTTGCTGTGAGATCTGTTGTAGGGACCGTTGATTTTGGAGCGACATCATCATAGATATTTCCCCAGCTCTGAGCCCACATATTACCTAGCAGGTGAGCGGGTATTGGTCCTGATTTGGAAACAATATCATCACCATACTTCTCATTCAATTTTGCACGAACGTGGCATTGAAGAGAGGTATATAAGGGTTTTACCTGTTCCCAGACTCTATCCATTTCTCCGGAAAATTCATCTGCAGGCATATCATATTTAGAACGCCATAGTGCACCAGTGTCCTTAAAACCTAACTCCTGAGAACCTTTGTTAGCGATTTCTACCATTTTTTGATAGTCCTTTCGCATTTGCGGAGAGACTTTTCGCCAGTTTTGCCATGCCTCTAGTTGTTTTTGCGGGTCGTCCGATTCAGACATTACGTCACTTAACTGACCAAGGTTGTAACATTCTTTATTTTCGGTACAGCCTTTAGCGTAAGTTGCATCGAGATTACTGGTTATTCTGGCAAGTTCAGCATTAAGTTGTTCGTCTTCAGGTGCTGGCAGGGTTAGTCCCGATTTAAGCTTTTCCAGTTTACGTCTTGTATCATAATCTAGCTTCAGCCCATTGAATTTTTTTGCCCCCATAGCCAGAGCAACCCCTGTTTTGGTGGCTTCTTCGGACATTTTTGCTACCAGCGCGTTAGTATCATGGGTAACAAAATTTGCCTGTACCCATGCTGTCTGGCCTTGAATTTCATAATCTCTGGCTAGTGTTACTTCTGCATTTTTAACATAAGCTCTGGCTTCTTCAGCGGTAGGTTGTTGAGGAAGTGCGGCTACATCACTGGTTTCGTCTTTATTTTGCTGGCAGGCTGTTAAGCCTCCGGTGACACACATCACGAGTATTAATTTCTTAAATAATTCAGGTTTATGCATTGCTATTATTACCTTTATTGATTGCCTGTTTTAACTTAATTTTAAGTATTTTGTAGCTGGATTAATCCAGTTGAAAGGAATAACTTTTTCGCAAGAGAGCATATACTCGTTATTAAAGACCTTCAAGGGATGAAGCCGACTAAAATGCTATCTTTTTATCGTGGAAGCCATCGAAATCGCCTAAAGAGATGATTGTGAGCTATTTATAGACAATTAAGGCGTTCTTTTTCTGTTTGAGACATAGTTCCAGATAGCTGGTTAAAAAACAGGCATTATGATTGCGTCGAGACAAATCTTGCTGTAGTCTGGCTTATTCAAAGCCATTTGCCTGCCAATAAGAATTAATCTCAAGGAATTGGTTATTTGAAGTACAATCTCTGAGGTGTAAAAAGTGAAAGTTATCCATAAAGCTTCCGTTCTGACTCTATTCTGGTTTTGCCTGTCTATAAATACTGCGAGCTCAAATGAGTTGACTGGCGTGGAGCCGGAAGAGGTCATTACATTATCTCTGGGGGGTGAAATGCTCCGACTGAAAGGCTCATCACAAGAAAAAATGCCAGCCCAATCTCTTTATATTGGTGGTTTGTATTTACAGCAAAATCAAAGTAATGAAACGGTGCAAGATATCCTGCAAAGTACCGGGCCCAAACGATTTGTTATTTATTGTCAGGAATCCAGTGTAAAACCCGAAAAACTGATTCGAGCACTAAACCTTGGAATTGTATCCAATCACACAAAAGAAGAGCTGGTTTTACTGCAGCCAGCATTAGATACATTTAATCAGATATGGAATACGGAAATTAAGCAAGGAGACAAAGTCTGGATAGATTATTTGCCAGAAAAGGGCACAGTCGTTACGATTAATAATCAGGAAAGAGGCCTTATTCCAGGTAAAGATTTTTATAATGCTTTTTTAAAGTCATGGATTGGTGAAAAACCAATCAATCGAAAAATAAAACGCCAGCTGTTAGGGACGAATTCTAATTAGTGGCTGGTGCAGTGACACGATTAATGTCCAGCAAAAATAATAATTGGAATTGAATGCCTTTCTGTCGATTTAAATTTATTGATTTAAATTAACAGTTTTTTTATGCTGGGGTCCACCCTCCAGGCCTGAGTTAATCAACTAATTCAATCAATTAATCGTTAAATAGTTGCAACTTCTGATTTACCTGTTTTATCAGGCAAGTTATTATCTACCTCCATTATGTCTATGCCTTTCCAGAAAGAACAACCATTCAAAAGCATACTTAAAGAGAGTTTATAATATGGGAACTATCGGACCAGTCATGTTTGATATTGCCTCAACAGAGTTGAGTGAAGAAGATATTAATCTAATGCAATCTGAACTCTGTGGAGGAGTGATTCTTTTTAGTCGAAACATAGAATCCCCCGAACAGGTCTTGCGTCTCACCCAATCAATAAAGGCTATTAATCCTTCTATTATTATTGCTGTTGATCAAGAAGGAGGTCGAGTTCAGCGACTCATCAAAGGGTTTACCCGACTACCTCGACTATCTGTGTTAGGCGAAGTTTACGCCACTGATCAGAAAAAGGCAGGTGAGTACGCTTTTGCACTAGGGGAGTTAATGGCATTAGAAGTCCAGTCCGTTGGTTGTGATATCAGTTTTGCGCCGGTGCTTGATGTGGGGGAGCTACAGAGCCAGGTTATTGGTGATCGTGCTTTTTCAATAAACAGCCAGGAAATTTCAACTTTGGGAGAAGCCTATATTGCAGGAATGAAAAAAGCAGGCATGGCTGCAACAGGCAAGCATTTTCCTGGACATGGCTCCGTTGTAGAAGATTCACATGTTGATATTCCTTACGATGATCGAGATTACGAAACGATAAATAGTAAAGATTTGCTACCTTTTGTTAATTTGAAAAATGATTTGAGTGCAATGATGCCTGCACATATCATTTATTCAAAAATTGATAGTTTACCTGCGGGGTTTTCTCAAAAGTGGTTGCAGCAGATTTTGCGTCAGAAAATTGGTTTCAATGGCGTTATTTTTTCCGATGATATCACCATGCAGGGCGCTACTGTGGTTGGTTCATATGGTGAAAGAGCGAGTAAAGCGCTTTTGGCTGGTTGTGATATGGTTTTGGTCTGTAATAATAGGACCGCAACTATTGAAGTGCTGAAAACATTGAAAGATAATCCACCTTGTAGTGCCGAAGCAAGAATTTTGTCTGAATCCCGGCTACGTGATTTACTGATGTCTCGTAAACCCACTGGACTCAATAAATTGACGCAGACTGAACATTGGCAAATGCTTGTTGATGTTATCAAAGAAATTAATGAATAACTGATAAGGAATTTTTATGGATTTTTCGCAGTATGAAAGCTGGTTTCAGCAACACCTTGGAGACTCAACCTTTTATCTAAAGGTCTTTCTGATTGTCTTTTTAACCTTGTCAGCCAATTATCTATGGAGGCGATTATATATTAAGTTGCAGGAGCAGCTGTTAAAAACTTCAAATAATTGGGATGATGCACTGGTTAAGTCTTTGTCAAAGCCGATTAATTTTCTAATCTGGGGTGTGGGGTTCTGGATAGTACTCAAATATATTTTTCAATATCAGCTAAATAGCACATACAGCGATATTGGGGTTGTGTTTCTGGTTAGCTGGTTTCTGGTCAGGTTTATTCGCAACGCTGAGTCAAATATTATTGAAAAGAATAAAAACCGGACTGGCGATGAAAAAATTGACAACTCAACTGTTGAGGCAATAAGTAAATTATTGCGAGTTTCAGTGAGTATTACTACCTGCCTGGTGATGTTACAAACAATGGGCGTTAGTATTAGCGCTGTCTTAGCCTTTGGTGGTATTGGTGGTATTGCGGTTGGTTTTGCTGCAAAAGATTTGCTAGCAAACTTTTTTGGGGGCCTGATGATCTATCTGGACAGGCCATTTTCTGTCGGTGACTGGATCCGCTCCCCTGACAGAAATATAGAAGGAACCGTTGAATTTATTGGCTGGAGACAAACTCGAATCAGAACCTTTGACAAACGTCCACTTTATGTTCCCAATGCAATATTTAACAGTATTACCGTTGAAAATCCTTCGCGCATGAAAAACCGTAGAATTTATGAAACAATAGGAATTCGCTATGATGATATTGGACATATGAATAAGATTGTTTCAGATGTAAAGACAATGTTAATGCAACACCCGGACATTGATAGTAATCAGACATTGATAGTCAATTTTAATGAGTTTTCGGCGTCTTCAATCGACTTCTTTGTCTATACGTTTACTCAAACGACTGACTGGATTAAATTTCATGATATCAAGCAACGGATATTACTGGAAATTGCGGCGATTATTGAGGCGAATCAATCGGAAATGGCTTATCCAACACAGCGCTTACAGGTTGAGAATATCCAGTTAAACCCTGCAGAAACGGTTCGTTAAGAACCGTTTTTAATTGTTAAAAATTAAACCGTAGCGACTCTAAAGGTTAACTGCGATGAGCAACAGAGTGAATAACTCTATCGTGCTCAAAATAAACAGTGAACCCCGAATAATGCCAGCGAGTTATTGGTGGTTCTCCAACCGCTGGTAACCGGTTGACCGGTTGACCAAATGCATTTTCAACCTGTTGCATTGATTGCCCATTGTGTGGTTTGCTAATCATTTGTTGTGATTGCTGAGTAATCGCAACTGATTCAGCAAGTGCAGAAATACTATAGCTGGTTGCATTGAGTGCGATTAAACTGATGGCTAAGTTTCTGCCAAATGTTATGGCTCGTCTCTTATTGAAATTCTTCATGTGATTGAAACCCTTCATGATTAATTCTCCAGATGTAATATTGATTAATATACTACTCTGACACATCGATATAAAGTAGTTTTGAGCATTATAGCTGTTCAGTCGGTGTATTTGTGATTTCGTTTCCTTTTTCATGGCGTAATTGTTGCGATTGCACTTTGAATACATGCTTTACAATAGCGTCTCGATCAGCTTCAGTTAACTTTGAAAAAGTGACCGCTATTTCTAGTTGTTCGCCGCTAACCTCACCGCTTTCAACGACTTCTCCATAGGCAAATATACCAACACACTCAGGGACCAGTACCAGCTCAATTTTTAGTAAGTCACCGGTTTTATAATTCTGATTGGTTAAAAAACGTAATCCACCACCGCTAATATCAACTTCAGTCATTTCCTGGTGTTCTTCGTCGAGAGATTGCAAAACAAAGCGAGTGAGAAAATCGATTTTCTTATTTAAATTGATGAGATAACCACCAACCTTATTCTGTTTGTCTGCAAGAGTATTCAAGTAAACCTGGTTTTCACTGTCCAGTTGTGAAAGCTGTTGAAGTAGTTTGATTCGAGGTGAAGATTCAAGTGAAAAATCGTCAGACTCAGGGATGTCATCTAGTGACTCAATGACCTGGTGATTAAGAATCATCCAGTTTTTTACTCTGAAATACTCACGTCGGTCTTGATCTTTAGTGTCACCACTCATTAAAGTGTACCTGCTAACATTTTGAATAAATTAAGTTATAGCACAATTTAGTCCACAAATGGCGTAATAAGTGCTTTTGCGTTATGCGTCTGCTTGTTAGAATCTTATGCTAGAATGGCGCCTGAATGGTATAAAGTAAAAATTAGCAGGGGAACTATGAAGAAATCCGTCTCGCTCATGATAGGAATGAGATATACGGGGGCTCGCAAAAGTAATCACTTTATCAGTTTTATTGCATTGGTAAGTATGCTGGGAATTGCGCTGGGCACAATTGTATTGATCACAGTCATGTCGGTAATGAATGGTTTTCAGTCTGAACTTCAGGACAGAATACTGGGTATGGTACCGCATATAGTTGTTGGAGAGCGAGGAGATGGTTTACAAGACTGGGCGCTTATTGAGTCTGAAGTCCTTAAGCATCCAGACGTTGTTGCGGCGGCACCATTTATTGATGTGAAAGCCATGTTTAAAGCAAATGGAAACACAAAGTTTGGCCTGGTACAGGGAGTTTTACCAGAAAAAGAGAAAAATGTTTCGATTATTGATGAATATTTCAAACTGGGTTCTCTGGACGCGCTGCATCCAGGAAAATATGGAATTATTCTGGGTATCGGTATGGCTCGGAGTATGGGGGTTTCTCTCGGGGATAAAGTTAACTTATTAATTGCGGAGGCGGTGACAGTCTCGCCAGCTGGGATTTCTCCCAGGACCAAACGGTTTACTGTTGTTGGTATTTTTGAAGTCAAGTCAGAAGCCGACTCAACAATGGCTTTAATTCATATTAGAGATGCGGCTGTTTTAACCCGAAAAGGAACTGATGTATCAGCCTTAAGAGTAACAACAAATGATGTGTTACAGGCGCAATGGACAGCCTATGAAATTCGTAATGAGATAGGAGCTGATTATTACGTCAGTGACTGGAATTATAGTCATGGTTCTTTGTTTAAAGCGATAAAAATGGAAAAAACCATGATGGGGGTTTTGCTAACATTTATTGTCGCAGTTGCTGCGTTTAATATTATTAGTACCCTTGTTATGGTTGTTACTGATAAACAGGCTGATATAGCGATATTAAGGACATTGGGAGCAAGCCCGTCAACGATCATGAAAATATTTATGGTTCAGGGAAGTTTAAATGGCATTATCGGAACTATTCTGGGCGTGGCAGGAGGAGTGGCACTAGCGATTAATTTACCACAGGTTGTCTCATTTATTGAGCGTACTTTTAATGTCCGTGTTATTCCGGGAGACGTCTATTTTATCGGATTTTTACCTTCAGAATTACATTGGGACGATGTTTATCTGATTGCTGGCATTGCATTATCGTTAACCGTACTTGCGACTATTTACCCTGCATGGAAAGCGTCAAGAACTAAACCGGCAGAGGCGTTACGTTATGAGTAGTCGTGTATTAAATGAGCAGACGGTGATAAAGCAGGAAACAAATTCAACATCTGATTCGCCAGTTGACACAGAATACAAAAATGAAAGTGTATTGTGTGCCAGAAACCTGTTCAAAACGTTTCATGACGGAAAAAATAGTGTTGAAGTCATTAAAAATGTCAGTATTGAAATTCAACAAAGCGATATGACTGCAATTATTGGCGCTTCGGGTTCTGGTAAGAGTACATTACTCCATGTGCTTGGTGGGCTGGATACTCCTGACGAGGGAGAAGTGCTTATTAACGGAATAAATATTCATCAGCAGTCAGTAAAAACACAAGGAGAGCTAAGAAATAAATATCTTGGCTTTATCTATCAATTTCATCACTTATTGTCAGAGTTTACAGCGCTCGAAAACGTTGCAATACCTTTACTAATAGGCAAAGTTGGCAAAGATGAGGCATATACCAGAGCAGAGGAGATGATTGCAAAAACAGGGTTGGCCAAACGGTTATCGCATAAACCTTCAGAGTTAAGTGGAGGAGAACGTCAGAGAATTGCAATTGCAAGGGCTATGGTTACAAAACCTGCCTGTATCTTAGCTGATGAGCCTACTGGAAACCTGGATACTATTACTGCTAAATCGATCAATGAACTGATGTTTGAGTTAAATGAAACAGAAAAAACCAGTTTTTTGATTGTTTCCCATGACCTTGCGTTAGCAGAGTCCATGCAGAAAACCTATAAAATGGATGATGGGCGACTTGAATTGATAAATTAAGCCAGCCGTTTAAGTGCCGAGGTAATTAATTATAAAATAATTGAAAATAGACTTTGACAAGATAATTAAGCCTCTATACAATGGCGCCCATCTTGAGAGGACATCTCAGGAAAGCATCCAGTCCCCTTCGTCTAGAGGCCTAGGACACCGCCCTTTCACGGCGGTAACAGGGGTTCGAACCCCCTAGGGGACGCCATATTAAAAAGCCCGGTATTTTACCGGGCTTTTTTTTGTCTGAGTTTTATAAAAGAGATAGCTTGAGCTTTGCAATTTTATTTTGAGTTGTCTATCTTTTATAGAGCTATCTTATTCAACCAGTATTTCAGATAACCTCTAACTCGACTAACCAGATGTTCGTTAAACTGATTGTATACTAGATAACCACATGAAAAATGAATGTAGTTTAATTGCTTCCATCAATGATTTCAGGAAGCAATTTTTTTGTTTTCGGGATCCTTATTTCTATATGGCTGTTTTATGGCGTTATGTATTTTAATTTTATAAAACCTGTTAAGTTGAACTCAATCAATTCAGAAAAACATCAGTTTAATATCAAGTGGTATCGAAGCGTCCGTTTTACGTTATCTTTTTATGCTCTTCTGATTTTTATTGTTGCGGTTGTCTGTTTTTTACTTTTAAGTATTTATGTTGTAAAAAATATATTAATCGAAAGTGAAATTAAGGCGTTACAAAAAACAGGCAGAGCTGTTGTTGGAAATATAGGTCAGATAACCAAGTCTACTGAGACACTGACGAAAGCATTAGCTAATGTTTCGGAAAGTAGCACTAAAAACTCACAAAAACTCAAAGCGTTGTTACCCAATATCATTTATCAGCCTGGTTTAACCGATATTGTCGCTGGTGGCGGTATGTGGCCTCTCGCTTATGAATTCGAGCCAGAGAAAGAGCGGAATTCATTTTTCTGGGCCAGAGACAAAAACAATGAAATTCAGTTTTTAAATGATTACAATATCGAGGGGGCTGGATATCATCATGAGGAATGGTTTGTCCCGGTAACGCATAAACCAGAAGACAGGTGTCATTGGTCTGAGTCTTATAAAGATGCATACTCGTTTGAACCGATGGTAACTTGTTCTGTTCCGATGAAATATAAGGACAGGTCGCTTTATGGTGTAGCCACTATTGACATCAAGCTGAGTGGCTTAACACGTCTGATAAAGGAGACGACAGCATCAATTGATGGTTATGCGTTTATTGTTGACCGAAATAACAAGTTTTTGTCCTACCCAGATTTATCAAAAGCGAAGGAAATTAAATTCAATGCTTTTGGGAAAGAGGAGAGAGAGTTTATAAAAGCCGAACAGTTTTCTACGACTTATCCTGAATTTGCTCCAATATCAAATCAGTTAACCAATATTAATCAAACAATAATTAGTACAATAAAACAAAAAGGTGTCGATATTGATACTTTAGCCAGGCAACTGGCAGCTGACAGTTATCAGATATCTAGCAGTGAATCGATTCTTTTAGCTGCAATACTCTCTAATAAATCTCAACAGTACTTTTCAAAAAATCACATTGTATCATCGCTTAAGGTTAATGATGATGTGTTGTTAGGAGAGTCAGCTTTAGTACAGGTTTTTCTGCTGCCAGAAACTTACTGGAAACTGGTTCTGGTCACGCCAGAAAGAATTTTTTCAAAAAAAATTGATTCTGCAATGAATCAGATTATCTATTACATTCTCGCCATCGTTCTGTTTATTTTTGTTTTAGGTTATTGGTTAGTCGGGCATGTGGTTATCCATCCATTTAAAGCAATGGTTTCACAATTGTCATCCGACTCAGAAAGCCCGTTGGATGAGACGTCTGGAAATGAGTTTGCACTACTTGCTCGTAAGTTTAATAACAAAACAATGCAATTTCGGGAGTCGACAAATCAGCTTATAATTGCGATGGACAAACGGAAGCGCGCTGACGAGTTAAGAAGTGTTTCAGAGAAAAGGTTTAAGGCGATAGCACGTACCGCACCAGATGCCATTATTTCGGTAGATAAAACCGGGGCCATTGTTGACTGGAATCCAGCAGCTACTCAGATATTTGGTTACAGCAAAAGTGAGATTATTGGTTGCAAGTATTCTCGGTTATTTTTACCCAATGAAAGTTCAGAATACGTTGAAAAAATTGAAAGTTATTTAGGATCTGAAATTAGTGAGTTAAATGTACACCTGAAAAAAGTGCAGGCAATCAAGTTTGATGGTGTAATATTTACCGCTGAATTTTCTACAACTTCCTGGAAAACAGAAAAAGGTATCTTTTTCTCTATATTTATACGGGATATCTCTGGCAGAATTGAAGCCGAATATAAGCTCAGGCATCAGGCGTTACACGACCCGTTGACTCAACTGCCAAACCGTACTCTGTTTAAAGACCGACTAATGAGTGCGTTATTACAAGCAGAAAGAAGTCATAGTATCGTGGCGGTCATGATCATTGATTTAGATAATTTTAAAATTATTAATGATACGTTAGGACATGGTGTTGGAGATAAATTACTGCAGATTATTGCTGATAGAGTTAGTCAGCAGAAAAGAGGTACCGATACCATTGCTCGGCTTGGGGGTGATGAATTTGGTGTTATTCAAACCGATCTTAATGAACCATCCCAGGCGTTGTTACTGGCATCAAAATTGAGAGAGTCAATCGCATTGCCTATGACAATTGATGATAGTACCTTTCAGGTAGGTTGCAGTATTGGAGTCACAGTATATCCAGATGATTCAACGAAATCAGAAACGCTACTTCGCAATGCTGATATGGCGATGTATCGGGCAAAAGAAGAGGGCAGAAATTCGGTTCGATTTTTTGTTGAAGAAATGGATAAGGAAATTCAAAAAAGAAAGGAAATACTGGAAGATATTACCGAAGCGATTGAAAAAAATCAGTTCGAGTTGTATTTACAGCCGCTGATTAGTTTAAAAGATGATATGCCTGTAGGCGCTGAAGCACTTATTCGTTGGCATCATCCTGATAAAGGAATGATTTCTCCTGCTGATTTTATTCCAATTGCAGAGCAAACCAATGCAATTAATGAAATAGGTCTTTGGGTAGTACAGGAAGTTTGCAACCTTATTAATAAAATGGACGAGCTTAAATTACCTAAGTTAACAATAGCGATTAATATTTCTCCGGCACAGTTTAAAAGAGAAAATGTATTTGATAATTTGCGAAGAACTTTAAAATCTGAAAAAGTTAATCCCTGTCGAGTTGAGTGTGAAATTACAGAAAGCGCAGTTATGAATCACGTTGAACGTGTCATTGAAATTATGAAATCACTTAAAGATGAGGGGTATAATTTATCGATTGATGATTTTGGTACGGGTTATTCTTCTTTAAGCTATTTAAAACAATTTCCCATTAACAAAATTAAGATTGACCGCAGTTTTATTGCCGATATTGAAACCGATGATGACAGCGCCTCTATTGCGCAGGCAATTATTCAACTGGGACATTCAATGAATTTAATCGTTCTGGCTGAAGGGGTAGAAACCAAAGGTCAGAAAGACTGGTTAGTTGGTCATCAGTGCGATTTAGTTCAAGGGTATTATTATGCCGTGCCAATGGCATTTGATGATTTTGTTGAATGGTTAAAAAATACCTGCTAGGCTCATCAGATAATTATTATTGAATCAGGCTTTTCCTATGACTTCGTTACCGATGGAACTTTTGTTGAGCCGTAAATCGTTTAATAAATTGACTGCTCCAGCCCCAACATCTGAGCAGATGGATGTTTTATTTCAGAGTGCGTTAAGGGCACCTGACCACGCTTCTTTAAAACCCTGGCGATATCGTGTTTATGAGGGAAAATCGTTAGAAGAACTCGGTGAGCTATTTCTTCGAGCTTCTTTAATTTCCGAACCCAAATTAAGTGAGTTTCAATGTCAGAAAATCAAGCAAAAACCTTTGCGTGCTCCGATGGTTGTGGTTGCTTCTGTTTTAATAAAGGAGCACCCTAAAGTCCCGGAAATTGAACAGATACTTTCTGGTGGCGCCAGTGTCCAGAATTTGTTAATGGCGGCTCATTTTTCAGAGATTGGTGCTATGTGGCGAACGGGCGGTTTAGCCTATAATTTACATCTTGCAGGGCTACTTGGTATGGAAGAGAATGAAAAAATTACCGGGTTTATTTATTTAGGGCAGGAAGAAGGAGTTAAGCGTCCGGTTAAATACCTGAATAAAGATGAGTTTGTAACTCGAATATAACTTTTCGAATTACAAACTTTTATAAAACAATATAAGATTATTTAGCTGAATGAACGACGATGGTTAAAATTCAGCAGTCCCTGGAGCTCTCGGAAAAGGAATGACATCCCGTATATTTTTCATACCCGTCGCGTATAAAATGGCTCTTTCAAAACCCAGACCAAAACCAGAATGCGGAACCGTGCCGTAACGACGCAGATCTCTGTACCACCAGTAATCTTCTTTTGACAGACCCATTTGCTCAAGCCTTGTGTCAAACATATCAAGCCGTTCTTCACGTTGAGCTCCACCAATAATTTCACCGATGCCTGGTGCTAAAACATCCATCGCGGCAACTGTTTTACCATCATCATTTAAGCGCATGTAAAAAGCTTTAATGTCTTTAGGGTAATTCATCAGAATAACCGGTTTACCGACATGTTCTTCAGCAAGGTAACGCTCATGCTCCGATTGTAAATCGGTTCCCCAGTCGACAGGGTATTCAAATTTCTTCTTACTATTCTGAAGAATTTTTACAGCAGCGGTATAATCCATACGTTCAAACTGGTTATTGACTATTCCCTCAAGCCGTTCAATAACAGTTTTATCAACTCGTTGATTAAAAAACTCTAAATCGTCGAGTCGTTCGTTGAGCAGAGCTTTGAATATGTATTGCAACATTTCCTCTGCAAGGTCAGCACTTTGATATAAGTCAGCGAATGCAATTTCTGGCTCAACCATCCAGAACTCCGCCAGGTGACGGCTGGTGTTAGAGTTTTCTGCTCTAAATGTAGGTCCAAAAGTATAGACTTTAGTCAGTGCAGAACAGTAGGTTTCAAGGTTTAGTTGACCCGAAACCGTTAAAAATGTTTCTTTACCAAAGAAGTCCTGGGAATAATCGACTTCGCCTTTCTCATTCATTGGTAAGTTTGCCTGATCCAGCGTGCTTACTCTGAACATTTCACCAGCGCCCTCACAATCACTGGCTGTAATTAACGGGGTGTGGATCCAGTTAAATTGCTTTTCATGGAAAAAGCGGTGGATAGCCTGAGCCAGACTGTTTCTAACCCGAGCGACGGCTCCTATTGCGTTGGTTCTGGGGCGCAGATGGGCGACGGTTCTTAAAAACTCCATAGAATGCGGTTTAGGCTGAATTGGGTAGTTGGCTGGTTCTTCTACAAGACCTAATACTTCAATTGAAGTTGCCTGGATTTCGAACGACTGACCTTTCCCCTGGCTGGCGACCAGATTACCTTCAACACTGAGCGAAGCGCCTGTTGTTGCTTTGAGAATTTCAGATTGATAATTCTTCAGTTCTGCTGGAGCAATCACTTGAATGGGATTAAAACAGGAGCCATCGTGTAAATTGATGAATGAAAATCCCGCTTTTGAGTCTTTGCGAGTTCTTATCCAGCCTTTTACAGTGACTGATGTTTCTGCTTTAACTTTTCCTGCAAGAAGGTCGGATATTGACCAATACTTACTCATTGAGTGACTCCAATACATTAAACAACGTTGCGATTAAAACCGGACTCGCGATTTTAACCCCGAACTCTCCTGACTTCCAGTTGAATTCTTTGAGATTACCGGTTTCAGTAAGTTTATAAAGAGATTAAGTGGGGATTATAAACAATATCTCAGCATTATTGTTAGTGAACAAACCTTTATCAGTTTTAAATTTGTCAGGTGATGGTTTTTACAAGGTGGTTGAAGAAATAGCGCTACACTTAGGTCATCAATTTAATTAAAAATTAAATTTGAGCTGCTGCAACAAAAACCTGATAATTTTGTGAGCTGGTTCCATAATAAAGTGTAATAAATTTTCTCCAGATGTTTGTTGTTTTGAAAATAAAGGTTTAATTCGATTTAAACACAAAGATAGGCATGAATTTTGTCAGTGAGTTAAGTATAATCTCTAACCATCATATTTACGCTGCGGGTTAAATAGCTGTAACCTGTTCGTATATTAAGAATAAGTATCAAATATTTTGTTATTTATGCATCAATAGTATCTGTATTATTGATAGTGTAATATTAATTAGAACTCTTTGCTTTACACAAGGAACTGGAATGTACGAATCATATTACAAGCTGTCCGGAAAGCCTTTTCAACTGGCGCCAGATCCCTTTTTCTTTTTTGGAAGTAGTACGCACAAAAGAGCCCTGGCTTATCTTAAGTATGGCTTATCTCAGGGTGAAGGCTTTATCGTTGTTACTGGTGATGTAGGGACGGGTAAAAGTACATTGGTGCGAACTTTATTTGGTTCTCTTGAAGGTAAGGATGATGTTGTTGCCGCTGAGTTAATTAATACACAGCTCGACTCAACTGATATATTGCGTATGGTCGCAGCGACTTTTGGCCTGGCCCATAAAGAAAATGAAAAATCCTCTTTGATAAAAAATCTTGAAAACTTCTTTATTGCACGTTGTAAAGAAGGAAAGCGTTGTATGTTAG
>JADGFG010000101.1 GCA_016743995.1 Kangiellaceae bacterium
TTGAAGCACCATCTTATTGATAAAGATGAAACTTTGAAACGAATGTTATAGACTGATTTTTTATTGCACTTTTATTATATTTTAACTTTGAATTTTATGTTGGGAGAAATCTATGAAATTAAATTTGTGGCTTGTTGCTGGTAGTCTTTTATTATCGACATTTAATGTTGGCGCTGCCGATTATAAAATTGATACAAAAGGCGGGCATGCTTCGGTGAATCTCAAAGTGAAACATTTGGGATATTCCTGGCTAACCGGACGGTTTAATGATTTTTCTGGTCATTTCAGTTATGACAAAGATAATGTTTCAGCATCAAAAATTTCTGTAACAGTTGAAACGGATAGTTTTGATACTAACCATGGTATACGAGACAAGCACATTAAAAGTAAAGATTTTTTGCGAGTGAAGAAATACTCTGAAGCAAAATTTGTTAGCACTAAGATTACCCAGAATGGAGAAAAACTTAAGATTGAAGGAAAGATTACGATTCGTGATGTGACAAAAGATGTATCTTTCGATGCAATAAAAATTGGGGAAGGCAAAGACCCATGGGGTGGTTACCGAGTTGGTTTTTCTGGCAGCCTGGCGATAACGATGGCTGATTTTGGGGTGCCAACCAGTTTGGGACCAGACTCTACGCAGGTTTTTCTAGATTTACACATTGAAGGTGTACGAAAAAAATAATTGATAATCGTATAGAAATTATCGATTTTATTAAACAGAAATTTAACAGGGGTTAAACTGCAATTAGTGAGCTGTTACAAACTGCCATTGTGTTTTCAGGTGTGCATTGTCAAAATAATCTGACTGGACTTATTGACTGATGCCACCTGAACTGGCCTGGCCAGAAATAGTCTATTTCGCTGATTCATTTTAATAAAATGGTGGTTGATTCTGGAAAAACAAAAGGCGCATTGATGCATAGAGAAATGAATTCAGCAGTAAAGATTATCTTTGATGATCGAGTTGCTGAAGTATCAAAGCCCAATCGACCCGCCGATGGTTGGCGGATCGTGGTTGAATACCTGAATGAGCAATAACCTGAAAAGAACTAATTTATACCAATAATCTCACCGCTTTCAGACAGCTCTACTTTTTCTGCCGCAGGCTCTTTAGGGAGTCCGGGCATACGCATAATATTCCCTGTCAGTACAACAAGAAAGCCTGCACCAGCATTAACCTGAATATTTCTGACTGTGACTTGAAAATCTACCGGTCGGCCATGTAATCGTGGATCATCAGACAGAGAGCTAGGGGCTTTTGCAATACAGATTGGCAGGTGAGTCAGCTTTAAATGCTCTACGTGATGTAAATCTTTTTCTGCCTCTTTAGTAAAGGCAACATCTCGCGCACCATACATTGCCTGACAAACTTTCCTTACTTTTTCAATAATACTATCTTCTAGTTCATAAAGCGGTTTAAAAGGGGTACTTTGCAGTACGGCCTGTTTGACCTTTTCTGCCAGATCAATTGCGCCTTTGCCACCTTCAGTAAAATGATTGCTTTCGGCAAATAGAATATTTTTTGATTCGACATGGTCACGGATAATGGCAATTTCTTCGTCTGTATCGTCAACAAAACGATTGAGCGCAACAACTGGTGCTTTGTTAAATAGTTGAACGTTTTCGATGTGTTTATCAAGATTTTCAAGACCCGCTTTGACAAACTCTGTGTTTGCAATAGTGAGCTGACTTTTGTCCATTCCACCATGCATTTTTAACGCGCGAACCGTTGTTACTAATACGACTGCTGCGGGGTCCAGTTCGGTTAGTCGACATTTGATGTCAAAAAACTTTTCTGCACCCAGATCAAATCCAAAACCGGCTTCGGTGATTGCCCAGTCAGCATGATGTAGTGCCATTTTTGTGGCCAGAACACTATTACAACCGTGGGCAATATTCGCAAAGGGTCCACCATGAATAAAAGCAGGTGTTCCTTCAAGTGATTGTACAAGGTTAGGATGTAGTGCATCTCGTAGTAGTGCCAGTAATGCGCCGGTGATACCCAGCGATCTGACAAAAACAGGCTCGTCCGTATAGCTGTAGCCAATTAATGTACTATTTAATCTGTTTTCCAGATCTTCAAAATCGGTGGTCAGACATAAGATTGCCATTATTTCGGAAGCAGCTGTTATGTCAAAGCCGCCCTCTCTGGGGATACCCTGCATTTTTCCGCCCAGGCCGACAATGATGTTTCTCAGGCTACGATCGTTCATGTCCATGACGCGTCGCCATACAATCTGGCGTGGATCAATATTGAGCGTATTGCCATGAAAAATATGGTTATCAATTGAGGCTGAGATTAAATTATTGGTACTGGTGATGGCGTGAAAATCACCTGTGAAATGCAGATTAATTCTGTCAACCGGTAACACCTGTGAGTAACCACCACCGGTTGCTCCGCCTTTCATACCCAGGCACGGACCCAGAGAAGGTTCTCTCAGCGCAAGACAGACAGAATCTCCAAGCTGGGTAAATGCCTGTCCCAATCCAATCGTTGTCGTTGTTTTTCCTTCACCGGCAGGGGTTGGTGTTGTTGCAGAAACCAGAATGAGCTGGCTATTTTTCTTTTGTGTTGGTTGCTTTAGCGCATCAACATGTATTTTAGTAATATCATTACCATAGGGCATATAAAACTGCTCATTAATACCCAGAGACGAAGCCACCTCACTAATGGGCGAGGTTTTGGCCTGTTTGCTAATTTCTGTATCAGTTAACATCATTTATTCCTTTTTTTGTTTTGATAAAAGCTGAGATTGATTGTTGGGTTTTCTGGTTGAACTAAACTGACTGATCGTGTTGATCACAGAGCCTGTTGCAACAATGATAGCGCCGCCAATGAATATTTGTTGCAGTGTTGCTGGTATGAATAGTTTCGGGAAATAAAAATACAGAAGCATTGCGCCAACCAGCAGGGTAAAGCCAGCGGCATAGAAATACAAAGCCAGTTTAGGTATTTTTTTGAAGACGATGGCCATAACCATTAAATCTCTCTGAATGATTTCATGACGATTATTTTTACCCGTTAATCAGTCGCTAATTTAGAAGGGTAGTCCAGAAATTTTGGTGCTAAGTTGACAATGATCACGAGTTATCAATATTAACACATGATTTATCAAGTAAAATCACCAGCAGCTAATTGAAACAATTAACTGCCAGTAAGAGCTGAATTATCCTTTTTTTATCCAGTAAAGGTAAGGACTTGTTTTAATTTTTGCCTTTAAAAAGCGATGATCCATAAATTCACAAAAACTTTTAATATCTCTTTTTGTGGCCGGATCATCGGCAATAATATGTAAAACTTCACCAGGCTGCATTGTGCGAATTGTTTTTCTAATCAGCATGACTGGTTCTGGACAGATTAAACCTCTGGCATCGATAGTTTTATCTGCATTGTTATTGGCAGAGTTCACTTTAAATCTCTGCGATGTTAGCTATCACTATCTGACTTTGCTCGATTGTCTGAACCTTTGTGATGAGAAGTTCTATTCCCAGAGTCGCGATTGCCAGCGCTTCGATGTTCTGTATTTCTGTGATGTACCCGGTTTCGATTGTTCTGTTGACCTCTACCTCTGCCTCTTTGTGCTCTTGGTCTTGCTGGGTCACGTTTGGCTGAGGGTTTGATTTCTGCAAGTAAATCTGGTGTTACATCAGCAGTAGGAATGGTACTTTCTATATATTCTTCAATCGCCGGTAGGTTAATTACATTATTTTCTCCGCCAAATGAAATGGCATCACCTTCGGCACCGGCGCGAGCCGTTCTTCCAATACGGTGGACGTAGTCTTCAGCATCATCAGGCAGGTCATAATTGAAAACATGAGTGACACCAGTGATATGTAATCCTCTTGCTGCAACATCGGTAGCGATTAATATCTGGATATTTCCCTGTTTTAAGTCTTCCAGCAAACGAATGCGTTTCTTTTGTGGGACATCGCCAGTCAGTAATCCGGCGGAGTAATCATTCCCCTTTAAGCAAAGCCAGACTTGTTCAGCCTGATGTCTGGTGTTGGTAAAGATTATGGCTTTTTCGGGCGCATGTTTTTGAATCAGTCCAATGAGCAATGGTAACTTGTCAGTATTAGATGGGTAGTACAGAAGTTGTCTGACTTTATCAGCAGTAATCTTCTCTGCTTCAATATGAATATGTTCAGGATGGTTCATATGTTCGTAAGCAAGTTCTTTCACTTTTAATGAAAGTGTTGCTGAAAATAACATATTTAACCTTTCCTCTGGTGGAGGCATTTTTCTAAATAAGTATCTGATATCATTGATAAAACCGAGATCAAACATACGGTCGGCTTCATCAAGAACAACGCAATCTAGTGAATAAAAGTTGTAGACATTTTGCTTTAAATAGTCGATGAGTCGGCCTGCACTTCCTATGAGTACATCACAGCCGGAGAGAATGGCTTCGCGTTGTTTGTCGTAGTCCGCGCCACCATAAGCGACACACATTTTCAGATCCGTAAACTCAGCCAGCTTTTTGGCGTCTTCATAAATTTGAATAACCAGCTCTCTGGTCGGCGCAATAATAATAGCGCGGGGTTCATTGGGTTCTCTGTCTTTTGTTGCCGGTAGTGTTAAAAGTTCATCCAGCACACCCAACAAAAAGGCATTTGTTTTGCCTGTTCCTGTCTGCGCCTGGCCAGCAACGTCTTTAGAATCAAGTAATAAGGGAATTGTTTGTGCCTGAATGGGGGTTGCATGTTGATAGTTCATGCTCTCCAGGGCTTTGAGTAGCAAGGGGTGTAATCCCAAGTCTTTAAATGTGACAGATGATAAATGCGTTACCATAAAAATTAAGTCTCTGAAAATTGCTAAGGTTTTTTGCGTTCTACGGTTGAAACTTTTATCAACAGATAGCAAAATAGCGCTAGCAGCAATAATGTATGAATGCCACATCATAACACTTATCTATGAATGTGGGCGAATAGTGTTTTTTAGGAGAAAATATTCCATGAGTAATGATATCGTTCAGCTAACTGATGACAGTTTTGAAGAAGAAGTACTAAAGTCAGAACTGCCAGTATTGGTTGATTTCTGGGCTGAATGGTGCGGACCCTGTAAAATGATTGCCCCAATTCTGGATGAACTGGCTGTAGAATATGCCGGGAAAGTTAAAATTGGAAAATTAAATATTGATGATAATCAGGCGACAGCACCACAATATGGTGTGCGCGGGATCCCGACACTTATTCTGGTAAAAAATGGTGCAGTTGAAGCACAGCAGGTCGGTGCAGTGAGCAAATCTCAACTGGCTGCATTTTTAGATAGTAATCTATAATAAATGGTATAACTAGCAACGAGATGCCTGCTTGATACCTGGTTGGCAATTAATCAATACCTGTATATGCCCAAACTCCTTGAAGATGCAGCGGTTTGGGTATAAATGCGCAAAATGTCAACGTCTCTATGCTGGCCTTTTTGTAGTTTGATAAACTAGCAGCACAGTTTAAGTAAACTAACAGGGCGATTTTGGTAAAAAAGAGAGTCATGCCAATCGTTGTTATACTTTGTATTAAGCCCTGATAGTCTGTAAAAAATTAACATTTTTAACATTTAAGCTGCGATATATTACGTAAAAGTTGGACATTGGATTATTTTAGTGCTACTTTTCAAGCAACAATCATTTCGAGGTCTCCTGGCCTGTGAATGAAAGTTCAGTCTATTTAAAGACTTCACTATTTTGAAGGTTTCTGTTTATTAAAGCTTCTGTGTTAAGTAAATCCAGAGTAATCACTAAATAAATGTCTTAATGTTTATTTTAACGAGCATTTTGTTAGGAACAGGATTTGTTGTGAGCAATAATGACAGTTTAACTGGTCTCAATTAGAAAATTTCATATAAAAAACAGGTAAATAACATAACTTAAACCGAAGCATTCTATCTATTTGGAAAAACTGATTTCTGAGATTTTGTAGATTCAAAAATTAGTTGCTCAAATATAGAGCAGGCTTATCGAGGTCATTACCGACGATACAAGCCGGCCGTGTTCTGTTCAGGTTAACTCAACTCAAATTCCATTCCTCATAAAAAAGTAATCTTATGAATCTAACCGAAATAAAACAGCTTTCTGCTACGAAACTCAGTGAAATGGCCAAATCAGCTGGCCTGGATGATGCTGCGCGGATGCGCAAGCAAGATATAATTTTTGCCATTTTGAAAAATCACGCCAAAAGTGGTGAAGATATTTTTGGTGATGGTGTTCTTGAAATACTGCCTGATGGTTTTGGTTTTTTAAGAAACGCAGGCTCATCTTATCTGGCTGGTCCAGATGACATTTATGTTTCGCCCAGTCAGATTCGTCGATTTAGTTTGCGAACGGGAGATACTATCTCCGGTAAGATAAGACCACCAAAGCATGGTGAGAGATATTTTGCGTTATTAAAAATTAATGAAATTAATTTTGATAGCCCGGAAAATGCCAGAAACAAAATACTGTTTGAGAATCTAACGCCATTACATCCTGACCAACGTATGGTAATGGAGCGTGGAAACGGTTCCAGTGAAGATATTACCGCTCGAGTGATTGACCTGGCTTCACCTATTGGTAAGGGACAAAGAGCACTGGTTGTTTCTCCACCAAAAGCGGGTAAAACAATGATGATGCAGAATATCGCTCAATCAATTGCTGCTAATCATCCTGAATGTGTTCTTATTGTTTTGCTCATCGATGAGCGACCAGAGGAAGTGACAGAAATGCAACGTTCAGTCAGAGGAGAAGTAGTTGCTTCTACTTTTGATGAACCGGCCAGCCGTCACGTGCAGGTTGCTGAGATGGTAATCGAAAAAGCTAAACGTTTAGTTGAGCATAAAAAAGACGTCATTATTTTACTTGACTCTATTACTCGTCTGGCGCGTGCGTACAATACGGTCATTCCTTCGTCTGGAAAAGTACTAACTGGTGGTGTTGATGCCAATGCATTGCAACGACCAAAAAGATTTTTTGGTGCGGCACGTAATATAGAAGAAGGCGGCAGTCTTACCATTATTGCCACAGCTCTTGTTGATACGGGTTCAAAAATGGATGAAGTGATTTACGAGGAATTTAAAGGTACAGGTAATATGGAATTGCATCTGGACCGAAAAATTGCTGAAAAACGAGTCTTTCCTGCTATTAATTTTAACCGCTCTGGTACACGTAAAGAAGATCTACTGACCTCAGCTGAAGAACTTCAAAAAATGTGGATACTTCGAAAAATCATTCATCCTATGCAAGAAATTGAAGCCATGGAATTTCTGGTTGATAAACTGGCACTGACGAAGACTAATGAAGAATTTTTTAATTCTATGAAGCGAAAATAACGAATTATTAACCACTTTTCTGACAGGTTTTAGTTTTCATGCTTTCTCATTCGGTTAAGTATCGAGATTTAAGAGCGTTCTTAGATTACCTTGAAGAAAAAGGTGATCTCAGGCGTATTCGAGTACCGGTTGACCCGGTATTGGAAATGACGGAAATTTCAGATCGAGTATTACGAGCTGATGGACCTGCGCTTATTTTTGAAAATCCGAAAGGTTCAGATATTCCCGTTTTAACCAATCTCTTTGGTTCTACTCGGCGAGTTGCCGCAGCAATGGGTTGTGATGATATTTCACAATTGAAAGAAGTGGGTCAATTACTCGCTTTTTTAAAAGAGCCAGAGCCACCTGCCAGCCTTAAAGATGCCTGGAGTAAAGCGCCCATATTTAAGCAGGTGCTTAATATGGGACCAAAGGTTGTAAAGAAGGCTGAGTGCCAGCAAATTGTTATTGAAAAAGATGACGTTGATTTGTCGCGTTTGCCCATTCAAACCTGCTGGCCAGGAGATGCTGCACCGTTAATTACCTGGGGATTAACCATTACCCGAGGTCCACACCAGCCTCGTCAGAATCTGGGCATATACAGACAACAGGTTATTGCAAAAAATAAAGTCATTATGCGTTGGTTGTCTCACCGCGGTGGAGCACTCGACTTTAAAGCCTGGCAAGAGGCTCATCCCGGAGAGGCATTTCCTATCTCAGTTGCACTGGGCGCTGATCCGGCAACAATACTGGGCGCAGTAACGCCGGTTCCTGATGCTCTATCTGAGTATGCATTTGCCGGATTATTAAGAGGTGAAAAAACCCGGTTAACAAAGTGCCTGACTAATGATTTACAGGTTCCTGCGAGTGCTGAGTTTGTGCTGGAAGGTTTTATTTATCCTGACGAAATGGCCAATGAAGGTCCCTTTGGCGATCATACCGGTTACTACAATGAAGTTGATCAGTTTCCTGTGTTTACCATTGAAAAAATAACACATCGGGAAAAGCCACTTTATCATTCGACCTATACCGGCAGGCCGCCTGACGAGCCTGCAATTCTTGGGGTTGCCTTAAATGAAGTTTTTATTCCTTTGTTACAAAAGCAATTTCCAGAAATAACTGATTTTTACCTGCCACCAGAAGGTTGTTCTTACCGAATGGCGGTAGTGACGATTAAAAAGCAATATCCAGGACACGCAAAAAGAGTCATGATGGGCGTGTGGAGTTTTTTACGTCAGTTTATGTATACAAAATTTGTAATTGTCACCGATGATGACGTAAATGCTCGTGATTGGAATGATGTTATCTGGGCAATGACAACGCGGGTCGATCCTTCGCGTGATACGACTTTAATTGATAATACACCTATTGATTATCTAGATTTTGCTTCGCCTGTTTCCGGGCTGGGTTCAAAGATGGGAATTGATGCCACCAATAAATGGCCGGGTGAAACTGATAGAGAGTGGGGGACTACAATTGAAATGGACGCGGAAGTTGTCAGCCACATTGATGAGATTTGGAATACACTGGAATTATGAGCGTAATAAGCTGTAACACAAGCGACATAACACAACTGAATGAACAAATTTACCGAATTCGTTTTAAGCCGCAAGTTGAACTGAAATTTAAAGGCGGTCAATATTTATTGCTTCTAATGCCAGATGGAAGAAAAATTCCATTATCTATAGCCAGTGCACCTGAAGAAAAAGCATTTGTTGAATTACATATTCGTTTGACCAGTGATGTTGGCCTGCCAGCAGAAATGTTAAGTGTTTTTCAATCTTCTGAGCCATTTCAAATTGATGCACCTCATGGCCGCTGCTTTTTAAACGAAAAAAGTAAAAACGATGTCGTTATTATTGCGGGTGGCACAGGCTTTTCTCCCATGAAAAGTTTAATTGAAAGTTTTATTGCCAACGCTATTCCGAGGAATATCTCGCTTTATCTTGGCGCACAATCTTCTCAGGATCTTTATCTGCAATCTCTGGCAGAAAAGTTAAGCCGGGAAAATGAGAATTTTCAATTTATTCCCGTGATCAATCAGGCTGAGCCTGAATGGTCGGGGCACACCGGGTATCCTCACGAAATTGCTTTAAAACAATTGCAGCAGTCAGACAAAGAGCATGATTTCTATATCGGTGGCTCGGAAGCCATGGTGATGGCAGTGTATAAAGCTTTGAAACAGGCAGGTGTTTCTTCTGACAGAATTTTTTCAGATATTCTCGATATTAAAAGGGATCTGGGAGAGGTGCTTTAGTTACTCCCGGGTTGTTAATTGATGGTGCTATTTGCTTTTAATATTTTTACAAAACCGTTCTGAACATTACATTATTTCAATATTAACTAACCTGCTTATCTGGTTAAATCCTACTTTAAGATTGATTAATGTGAATATCGATCAAAGTAAATATTGATCAATTTACGAGTGGAACTATTTTGTAAATAATATTTACTTTTCAATGATATTGGAGAAATATAATGTTTGCCGACGTGAATCGATTGCCGAGTACAAATGCTCCCTCGAATCAGAATAGTGGTTCAAACGATGGTTTTGGGGTTTTTTCAAATAGCTTTTCAAGAATGGTTCGAGAGCATCCGGTAGAAGCTGTTGTGCTCATTACTTTTGCTGCAGGGTTAACTGCGGCCACAGCTGCAACTTCTCTTTATCTCTCTGGTTTTATTATTGAAAATCTAAAATAACGGGTTAATACTTTGTGATTAATCTGGTAATTAACCACAATAAATTGATTTTTATCAATACCTTTTTTTTAGTATCAGAGATAATGGTCAGTCTGTCTACTCAATGAAACCTGAGCGATTGTTGTGACCCGGATAACTTCTGATGCTTTACCGCTTGTTTACTCCTGTTCGGGTTGTTCCAATATTGCTCAAATAGCTAATCAGGTGGCAATTGAGCTTGATCGGGAACAGCTGGCAGAAATGTCCTGTATTGCTGGTGTCGGCGGTGGTGTTAGCTCGATAGTTAAAAAAGCCAGCTCTGGACGAAGAATAATTGCGTTGGACGGCTGTCCGCTGCATTGTGTCAAAAACTGCCTTGCACAACATCAGATTGAAGCCTCTCATCATTACACGTTGACTGATTATGGCGTAAAGAAAAAATACCATATGGATTTTTTAGCAACGGATGTAAAACGCATAAAATTAAAAGTTATCAATCAGATAAAAAAGGCTCAGACTGATAATTAAGTCTAAAAGTATCGCTGAATGTAATAAATTATCGTTAAAATGCTGACAATTTGATCTATTTCATTTGCAGTCTAAACTCAGGGTAACTTGACCGGGATAAGGGGATAGAAAAATGAGTTTGAGTCTGTATGAAAAGATCGGTGGTGAAAAAGCCGTTGACGCTGCGGTGGATATTTTTTATCGCAAAGTACTAAATGATGGCAGTATTTCCAGTTTTTTTGATGATACGGATATGGATGCACAAATAGCTAAGCAAAAAGGATTTTTAACCATGGCATTTGGCGGGCCTAACGAATATACAGGAAAAAGTATGCGAGAAGCGCATGCGCCATTAGTGGTTCGAGGATTGAATGATTCACACTTTAATGCGGTTGCCGGGCATTTACAATCAACGCTGGAAGAGCTGAAAGTGCCTGAAGATTTAATCAATCAGGTTATGGCAATTGCTGGTAGCACTCACGATGATGTGCTGGGATTATAACTCAGTTTAAATTTAAGCTGGTGAAATATAATCATAATGAGTTTAAACCTGATGCTGATGAAAGTGTATTAGATTTATTACTGAGAAATCAACAGCCTGTTAGCTACTCATGCAAGAGCGGCCATTGTCAGTCCTGTCTTTTACAGTCATTGGAAGGGCAGGTTGACACTGTGGCACAAAAGGGATTAAAACCCACTGCTATCGAGCAGGGTTTTTTTCTTGCCTGTCAGCAAAAGGCTGCTTTAATGCAGCACATAAAATCAATCGATGACCATGCACTATTCAGTCATGCCAGGCTAGTTGAGAAACATTTATGCGCTGAAGATGTTTGCCGTATTTCTCTGGAACCTGCTAATTCACTATTTTATCATGCGGGTCAGTTTATTAATTTGAAAAATAGTCAGGGTGTTGTTCGCAGTTACTCTCTGGCAAGCCTGCCTTGGAAAAACGATTTACTGGAGTTGCATATTCGCTTAAAGCCAGGTGGACAAATGAGCCAGTGGATTTTTGATGACTTTAAGGTGGGTGATTATGTTGAGTTTCAGGGGCCGATAGGAAGTTGTTTTTACGCGTCTATTGAACCGGCACGCCCACTGATTCTAATTGGTAATGGTACGGGCGCTGCACCACTACTGGGAATTATCAGAGATGCACTTCATTCGGGGCATATCGGCCCGATTCATTTTTATCATGGCAGTGTAAATCGCGAATCGTTATATCTTCATGAGCTTTTAAACAGTGTTCAGGAAGAACAGAGTAATGTCTATTATCATCCTTGTGTTTCTGAAGGGCCTGCAACAGGAAATATTTATCTGGGGCGTTGTCAACAGCTGGCGTTGTCGCATGTTTCTTCGGTAAAAGACGGGGTCTTCTTTTTATGTGGAAATCCGCAAATGGTTGCAGAAACCCGAAAGAAAATCTATCTGGCTGGCGTTTCACTTTCCAACATTTATACTGATCCGTTTGAATATCAGGATCTACGAAAATCTGCTCGTTAAAACCTTTAATTGAATCCGGCGATGTAATTATTTACAATCTGTTTTAAACAAGAATGACAAATAACGGAGTAGATAATGAAGACAATTTTTATTTCAGGATTTCTATTTTTTAGTATGATTTTTGCCAGTGCCAACGCGACTGTCGGTGCAAGCGGACAGATTAAACGAATTTACCCAGCGGGCAATAATACGGTTTATTTTTCTCTGAAAAATGATGTGTGTAAAATACCCAAAGTCCTTGAATATATAGGAAACAGTGTCCAGCTCTTAAGTTTGAACAAGGCCTGACTCGAAGGGAATGGCTAATCCTTTTCGAGAGTCATAACGCTGTGCAAGCTTAAGAGCTGGTCACCCGCAGGGCAAACCTATAAGCCACCATCTTCTTCGTTATAGATGCTTGAATTAGAATAACTAGTTCATCGCATCTATGTCTCGAACCTGATGGCTTATAGGTTTGCTGCTTTCTATATATTCAAGGACTTTGGGTATATACTAAATATTATTATTTTGTGTTAGACAATGAAGCTAAAAAAGCGTGGTACTCATTGATATTGGCTGCGGCTAACACAGAAAAGCCCGTGGTGGTTTCCTTACTTGAATGTCCAACAACCGCTGACGTAGAAGTCCGTTATATTTATCAGGATTTTTAACGGCTATTTTTCCCGATTTATTTTCTCTTTTAGCCAGGTGACATGATGATACAGCTGAAGTGTGTTTTTTTTGATGCCAATAATCAGCAGGCTATCAAAGCAATACGTCAGGTCGTATTTACTGAAGAGCAGGGAGTTTCACCCGATATTGAATTTGATGGTAAAGATTCTACCGCACTTCACGTACTGGCTTTTAATGATGGAAAAGCCGTTGCGACCGGTCGAATGTTGAGTGATGGTCATATTGGGCGAATTGCCGTTTTAAAAGCTTTTCGAAATAAAGGTATTGGTTCAAAGGTTATTAAAGCTCTGGTTAATCAGGCTTCTCAGCTTGGTTATACGAGAGTGTGCCTGAATGCACAAAGTCAGGCGGTGAGCTTTTATCAATTGCTGGGTTTTCAGGTGGTTGGTGAAGCCTTTATTGAGGCAGACATTGTTCATTTACCAATGGAGAGGCTGTTTTAATTATTGCGGTAAATCATTCTGGGGTTTAACGGTTAAAAATAATTGACAGGCATTCATACCGAGTGGAATAACAGACATAAAAAAAGGTGAATCTTTCGATTCACCTTTTTTATCAAAGCTAAATGTGCTGATTAAACAGCAACAATGTTCTCAGCTTGAGGACCTTTCTGGCCTTGAGTTACAGTGAACTCAACTTTTTGACCTTCAGCAAGAGTTTTAAAACCATCGCTAGAGATTGCACTGAAGTGTGCAAAAACGTCTGGACCAGACTGCTGTTCGATAAAACCAAAACCTTTAGACTCGTTGAACCACTTAACTGTTCCAGTAACTGTGTTTGACATAATAATATCCTGAAAATAAATAAAAAATTGTGCCCTTTAATAGGCATTAATAGCGTGAAAATAGACCGATATTTTAAAACTTCAGGACGAAGAACTACTAGTTAGTGCAACAACGAAACAGAGGTAATAAATAAGACTTTCTTTCTAGCTGGCGAGGATTATACGAATATTATTTTATAAGTCAAGCAAAATATTCGTTGAGAGAAAGAAAAATCCCGCTGTTTTCACTCTTATTACACTACCCTTTTTTACATTATAAAATAATACTGATTAATAAATGACTTGCTATACCGTACATTGCTAAAAGTCCTAAAGTCATAAATAGTCCACGAACACCATCTCTGCCAGAAAGATAACCGAATGTATACCCTGGTCTAGCGACCGAAAACCCGATAATCCAGGTCTGTACAGCAAGGGGGGTTGGTGACGAAACGGCGAAAATTAGTGCTAGCAGCGCAAAGTAAACAACATTTTCGGTCGTATTATGATGTGCGTTATGTCTACGTTTAAGCTCGCGTATACCAGTTTGGGGAGCATCTTCCTCTCTTTTACCACTTGTTGCCCATTCTTCGGGAGTTGCGTAAAGTTTGAATCGAACCCGAACGAGCTCTGTAGAGGTCATAATCCATGTATGATTAATAATTAGCAGAATTATGGCTATTACCAGCGCTCTAATGCTTTCAGTGGTTGGTAAAGAGACAGTATAGGGGGTCACTTCAAGCACATAATAATTGAGCGTGACTCCCACAATGAGAATACCGATTGGGTAGAATAATATGATACCCATTGCGCGTCGCTGTTTATTATCTAATTCATTGTTTTCAGACATACTTAATTTTATCCCTTATAAACTTTTTCTGGCTGGTGTTTTTTTTCAACAGACGGTCATTTTGCAGGCAGGTTTTCTATATATGGTTAGTTGTTTTTCTGTTTTGTAGTGGTCTGGCTCAGTATCAAAAAGTGCAGCCAGTAGAATAACAGCTCGAATCCTAAAACGAAAATGAGTATTTTGAGAGGAACCACGCCCGTTCCTGGTATTTCAGGCAATTTTATGAGAACGGTTCATCAATTTAAGGTAAATGTTTCTTTATTATCTGGAATTAAAATAACGCTATGTAATAATCTGGCGGATTAGTATTCAGAGCAGTGATTTAGTTCTATCAGATACAGTAAGGTAGCGTTAATTATCATTAATGCTTTGGACTTTTCGTAGTATAAAACTCATAGCATGAATTATCACGAGGAAGTTATTGTGAATGCTCAAACTGAAAGCCACCCTCAAAAATTAGAAAAAGTACTGTTTATTTTTTATATGACTTTGCTCATGGGGCTGGCAATGTCAGCGTATTTCACTTTTCAATCAGGTGTAGAGAATCATGCCTTTGTGAGCAAATGGCTAGAGGCATTTATTTCTACCTATCTGGTCGTTGTCCCCGTTGTTCTTATTGTGAGCCCCGTTGCTGAGCAATTAAAAAAAATAACAATGAAGTTTTTTGTTGGAAACAGGGCTTAGTCTCGGAGAGTACTTTTTGCTATTTTTTTAAGAAACATCAGCTGACAAAATAGAAGATTCTATTAAAAAAGTGGATTTCCGGGTTGTTGATAGAGACGCAAAATATCCTGATATTATTGAGCGTATTGAAAAAACATCAACCTCTGTGGGAGCCCGCACCCGGTTGGACTAAGTTTCATATTGTAAAGTTGAAGCCATAATGAATAATAATTCAAAACATTACTTTCTTTTTGTTCTGGTAGCAGTTGTTTTACTGATCTCCTGTACTGAGCAAACAGACAAAAATGCCTTAAGTACTGTGGTAGATGATGAGTTTCTTAGTGTCTTCTTTTTAGCTTCTAATACTAAAGATTTCCCTGGTCAAGGCCGCTTAGAGGTTTGTCGAGCCAAAATAAATGAGCCGTGCCATAAAATAATAGAGCGCATTGAACTAGCTAGAGAAAAGTTACTTAAAATGTCACATGAAAAAGCGCTATTGTTAGTGCTGGAGCAAATTCATCAATATTGCAAATTAGAAAAAAGGGCCACCTTAAAAAACGAATCCAGATGTTCTGGTGCATTTTCTGCCATCTACTACTTTAATTCGGCAGCAGATGAGAAAACAATCATCAACAGTTTATCTTTGTTAGATGAAGAGCTATTGATAGAATTATTTAGAACCAGGCGTTCCTGGGTTTTTAATCGGACAGAGCTAAAACTCTGGGAAGAGTTTGCAAAAGTGAAATTGAGTAGCGTTTGGCAAGATATTTTCTTTGAGGACTTGCATCAGCAAACGCCAATAATTTTTGGATTAAAATTACTTGATTGATAAGTAAATTAAAATGGACAACTATTTTAGCTTATCTGTCTAATATGCTTAAGAAATGGTATCTATGGTCCTGCTGTCAGTCTTGTTCCATTATTAATGGTTTATTTAAATACCAGATAGTGATAGATAAAAAATAGGCAATGCCTGCCAGGATAATAATCCCTGTGCTTAACTCCTGAGTACAGTCTCCAGAAATTGTTTCTCGATCAATGCAAATAAAGGTATCAACAGGAAAAAATGCCGCAATTACAGCAAGTAAAATAAGCGGGGAACCAAATAAGATACCTTCACCTCTTAGTTTAAATACCGTAATCAAGATCAACATAAATGTAATAAGAAAAAAAGCCCACAATATTGGGATATCAATAAATAGATTAAAATACGCTATGATATACATATCATTTTCTCAGGTTATTAAATGGTTTTTAAATTTTGAGGCTCTTACAGCTGAATTGGGTTTCATGTTTTTGGTGCGAGTTTCGGTTTCAGGATCGTGTTCCTCAACGGGGCAGTGGGAGTATGCAAGTTCAGATTTAATATGAAAGCAGTTCCATTGGTAACGTACCAACGTATCATAGTCTTTATTCTTTGTATTTACTAATGTATGTATTACCACATGGTAGTACTGAATTATGGTTAGGCGTCAGTGTTACTGTCAGGGAGTCTATATCAAATATTAGTTCTGACGGTAATTGAGATTCAGGCGAATTAATTCGTGTCATTCACTAATGACAAATTATTCTATCAGTGCTGATCGCAAGTAAAATCAAACGAGAAGTATTTATCAAGTTTGACTGGATAATACTAAAAGTATTTTCCAATAGAGAAATGAGCCTGAAGAGAGGTTTAGCCATTTAGGCGTATTTCTGTTCCTGCTCAAAGATTGTTTTAAATAATTTCCGTCGTTC
>JADGFG010000102.1 GCA_016743995.1 Kangiellaceae bacterium
AGAGTGGTTTATACGGTGACGGAAAATCGTGCATGGAACAAGCAGCGCTTTAGTAACGGGGAGCTGATTGGCGTTAATGTTGACGGTAGTCAGGGGAATTGATATTTGGCTATCGCTCGGGTGAACGTCAGACAGGTACTAATATCAAGAAGAAAGAAGCAGAACGTGGCAACCAGAAAATTATAGATCTGCTGGAAGATGATGATAAGCATATTTTAATTGCTTTTTATCCGTGGAAAGTATCAGGTTCCTATTGGGTCAGTAATCCCGATGCGAAACCTGTGGTTTATAAGTTGAATGTATACAACGGGAAAAAGCAGAAAGTTGGTCGGTTGCAATTACCTTTTTCCAGTGCCATTACGGATAATAATGGAGATGTCCGGTTTTCGGTAGGTGTAAATAAAAAAGATCAAGTGGTTGTTTCGTATAAAAAAACAGCCGAAGACGAATGGCAGGATTTTTCACTAGAGAAATTTAAAGGAATTACGGTGATGCCATTGAGTTTTACCAAAGATAACCAGAGTGTTTATCTGTTAGCCAGAGTAAAAAATGGAACGAAAGCGCTCTATCTGTTTAATCTGAAAGATAAGTCTTATAAAAAGCTTTACCATAATCCGGACGTAGATATTTCTTTGATTTTCAGAGATTTTTCCGAAAAACGGATTGTGGCGGTTGGAACAGAGCTTGCCCTTCCAGAGTATCATCACCTGGATAAAAGTGATAAAAAGTTAAAATTACACGGTAAATTGTTGGAAGCTTTTTCAGGAAGTGATGTATTAATTACCAGTGTGACAAAAGATGAAAAGTATGCCATTGCGTACGTTTATTCAGATGCAAATCCAGGAGATTATTATCAGTTTAATATAGCGACTCTGGAAGCAAAGTATTTAATTAGTAAGCGAAACTGGATATACCCAGAAGAAATGGCAAGAACAGAATCCATCACTTTTAAAACCAGAGATGATCAGAGTATTTATGGTTACATCACCAAACCAAAAGGCCTGACTTCTAATTTACCGATGCTCGTGTTACCTCATGGTGGCCCTCATGGAGCAAGAGATTTCTGGGGATATAATTGGGAAGTTCAGCTACTGGCCAATCGTGGTTATGTGGTGTTACAGGTTAACTTTAGAGGAAGTGGGGGGTTTGGTAAAGCCTTTCAACAGGCAGGTTATGGTAAGTGGGGAACCCTGATGCAGGATGATCTCACTGATGCGACTCAGGCGGTCATTAAACAGGGAATTGCCGATCCAGAAAGAGTCTGCATTTATGGAAGCAGTTACGGTGGATATGCCGCGTTGATGGGTGCGGTCAGAGAGCCTGATTTATATCAGTGTGCAATAGGTTCTATGGGGGTTTATAATTTACCCATGATGTTTGAAGAGGGAGATATTCAGGAATCTGAAGACGGGATTGCTTATTTACATAGGGCTGTTGGTAAAGACATTAAAGATCAGAAAAAACGCTCACCGGTTTATAATGTTGATAAAATCAAAGCAGATATTTTACTGGTGCATGGTGCTAAAGATGAAAGAGCGCCAATTGAGCAGGCAGAGTCGTTGATGGAAGCATTTGATGAAATTGGAAAATCTTATGAATGGCTGAAAATAGGCAATGAATCGCATGGTTATTATGATGAGAAAAACCGGTTAAAGGTGTATTCAAAAGTACTTGAGTTTCTCGATAAAAACATTGGAAAAAAGGCGAAGCCTTGAGCGGAAAACAGGTGGTCCAGAAAATAAAGGGGATTAGAAAGTAAATAGTTTAGAATGTAAATAGACTGGAAAGCAAAGATACAGGCAAACTGATTTAAGGAAATGTTAAGCGGGATGTCAACCCAACAAAAAGCCAGAAGTAGTGAGAGTTACTTCTGGCTTTTTGTATTATGACCGTTAAAAAGGCAAAGCCACTAAAGGACAAGGCTGTAAAACGATACTATCATTAAACGGTAAAGTTATTCGCCGCCAACGCCGAGGTATAAATTAAACATTGAGGAGTAAAGCGAACTGTTAGCAACAGGTGAGAACCCCAGCTCATATTCGACAGAAGCATTCGCATCCAGTTTATCGTCGGGTAAACTAATCGAAAATGTCTGCTCCAGTTTCTTTTGTGACTCAGAAAGTGTTGAGTTGACTATTTCAGAAAATGGCTTTTTAAAAGTGAGTTTCACTGGCGCATTAACCAGCCATTGATTGAGCTGACTGGTTAAGTCCTTAATCGTATTTTTATCAACGGCCTGACTATTCAGGTAGCTGATTTCAAGATTATACATATCGCAAAATTTGTGCTCCAGTGTTGCCGTACTACCGTTATTCAGAACCAGATATTCAGTCAGAACAGTCTCATCACTATCAGGATCTTGTGATTCACGAAGGTAGTAATGGTTTGCTGACTGACTCTTTGCTGATTTTTGCTCTGCCAGGCTCTGTTTTATGCTGGCTTTAGTGTATTGGCAGGTCTGGCTATCGCTTTCTTTAGCGCTACAACCAAAACTGAGCAAGCTGACTAATGCTAATGTCGTGATTTTCTTCATGCTAATAACCCGTTAATATAGGTGAACTGGTTTAATATAGAAGACTTATTATATTCGATAATGCCCTTGATGTTGGGAACTATTTCCACATGCCAGCATTGATTGGATTTACCGGTTTCATCGATGAATTTCTTAATGTAGCCTTCTTCCTGAAGACTTTTCAGCGCTTTGGTAAATGCGGTGGTATCAAAATTTAAATTAACATTTTTGGTTGAGTTTAGTCCAATATCGATGATATTGAGCTTTTTATAGTCGGCCACCGAGACACAATGTTTTGAAACTCGTTTGCTGTCTTTGGCTAATGATTCAATTTCTGTGACCATCAGCGCTTTAATTTTATCATCGGCTTTGCTCTTATTATTTTCGTAAATTTTAAGTACTTTATCTCCATTTCTGCCATATAAACGATACTGTTTTTTCAGGTTGATTTTTGCATTTTTTAGCATAATGGCGGCTTGTTCTTCCGGGGTGCGCAAAGTCGAAGTAATAACGGCTTTAGTAGCGCCCGATTCCTTGAGTGCCAGTTTGATAATATCAATGGCATAAGTTGAAACAATTTTTCTAGACTCTTTAACACTGCTTTTATAGGACACTGTATAGTTAGAAAGACCCGCATTATCTCTGATAACGGCCGGTGTAACGGCTACGACTGGTTTGGTAACACTTGTTTTATTAATATTTTTTTCTGCTCTGGCTTGTTCGGATTTTGGAATATACATGGTGAGATAACGATAGGTTCGGCCACCAGGATCGACTCTGCCGTCGGGGTATTTCATGCCTGTGGCATCTTTCTGAAAGGTTTTTATTGCAGTCACTGTTTTCTTACCAATTATCCCATCAACTTTCAGTGAAAAAGTTAATTTTTTATTGATACTGAAAGCGTTGAGATAAGATTGGATCAGTTTAACATCTCGTTTTTCATTAGCGCCTTTGTGGCCAACTGATTTATAGATACCCGATTCCATTGCGACTCCTTTTAAATTTTCGAATTAATTGTCGTGCTTTTTAGTCGTGCTACATAATTATGTTTTGTTGTCGTGACTTACAGACTGATGATCACGGAAACATTTCAGAGAATACCATTATTGAGATATGCAAACAATAGACGTACAGGGACTTTAATAACAGAGAACCACCTAAAATAATCAATGTTATCAATGGGTTGCTTCTGCAAGCAATAGTGGGGTGGAGAAACGGTAAAGACCTGACCCTACGTACTGTTATGTATTAGACAGATTCTTAAAGAGAAATAGAAAATAGTTACTGGTAAGCCGGTTTTTTATAATTAGTTACAATATGAGACTATTAAGGTGGGAATTATCAACTATACTGGCAAGTTATTGTTCATTTAGAACCTGTGCCTGACCCTGAGAAGAGATTGAGTGAATGAGTCTGGAGAGTGATAAAAAAGGAGCCTCGGTCAGATTTCCACCACCACTATTGGTGCTGGCTGTGATTCTTCTTGCGTGGATTTTTGATTATTTCTTCCCAACGGGATTTGGTGCTTTTCATTTGCAATGGTTCGTTGGCGTTGTGATTATTGCTGTTTCTGTTTTAATCATTATTATTTCGGGTCTCAGCTTTAAACAGGCGAAAACTACCATTGAACCCTGGAAACCAACTTCTAGCATTATTTCTACTGGAGTCTTTCGGTACTCTCGTAACCCCATTTATCTGGCATTTTGTGTGTTTCAGTTCGGTACCGCTTTTTTGCTTGATAATTTATGGGTTTTAACCGGTTTACCACTTTCAATGCTACTGCTTTTTCTGGTTGCTATCAGAAAAGAAGAAAATTATCTGGAGACTAAATTTGGAAAGGATTATCTGGATTATCAAAGCAGAGTAAGGCGCTGGTTGTAGTCGCAGCGAAAGTGGTGGGATTAATTTTAGCGGTTCCTGAGATAATTATGTGACTGGAGGCACTAAACAAATGGAAACTATGGGTTGTCAGACGAATTTCTTAAAATCTTACAGCTGAGATTATAAACCTGAATTCGTATCGCTGATGTAACAACGAGTAAAGAGAAGATTAACAAACAACATTATTAATCAGTAATAAAAGAGGGAAACTGCCATGAATATGAAATCAAGAGAGAATGGATACCTGCCTGCAGCGGCATTTATGAGAACTGACAGGGTCGTCATGCAGACTGATGGCTATTACTATAAAACACGTGAAGAAGGCATTGTGGGTCCTTTTGCTACACGTTCACTGGTTAACTTTGAGTTAAATATCTTCATGAATATCAAGCAGATAGAGAAAGAGCTGATCAATGAGGATCCATTAAAGGTGGCCTGAGCCATTTAAGATTTAGTGGCTATTGATTGCGAAGGAAGTACTTACTCGGTCAGGAGACTTCTGATAGTGCAGGGGTAATAAAAACTGCACTATCAGCGATTCATTGTTTCTGTGGTTGATTGTTCTAGTGATTAACTGTTTTACTGATTAATTATTCCAGATAGCTCGTCTTGCCGAATTGTAAATGAGCAGCCTGCCATCGGCTTCAATGGCCAGGTAGCTATCGGGGTTGCCATGCGTATTAGAGGACCAGATGGGGTGGTTCGATGCCGTATAAATGACCAGGTTGCCATCTTTTTGCATTGTCAGGCGTACACCATTTTTGTTATGAGTACCTGATGCCCAGACAGGCTTGTTAGCCGGGTTGTACATTACCAGGTTGCCATCGGTTTGAAAAGTCAGGCGATATTTAGAGCAGAGGTTCCATTCTTTTCCCGGCCTGAACTGGGCGTTGTTTCTGGCCAGAATAAAGTAATCATAGAAGCACATTTTATTAGAACGAGAGATTAGCCGGGTTGCTGCGGTTTCTTTCTGACTATGCCAGATCGCTTTTTGCGCTGCGTTATAAATGATTAGTCTGCCGTCAGCTTCAATGGCCAGGTAACTATTCTGGTTGCCATGCGTATTAGAAGACCAGAGTGCCTGGTTTGACTGGGTATAAATCACCAGATTGCCGTCTTTTTGCATGGCGAGGTGAGTGCCTTTTTTACCATGGGTGTTACTGGACCAAATGGGCTTGTTAGTCGGGTCATACATTACCAGATTGCCATCCGCTTGAAAAATAAGACGATATTTTGAGCAAAGTTTCCATTCCTTACCCTGCTTAAAGCGGGTATCGTCTCTGGCAAGGACAAAATGGTCCATTGAACAGTTAGTTGCGATGCGTGTTGGTTGTTCGATGCGGTTAGTTTCAGTATGAACGCTACGCTGAGTCTGTTGATGTGTTTCAGTTTCTCTGTTTGTTGTGCGCTGCGTAGTTTCAACACGAGGTTCTCTAATCTCATAGTTTCTGGGATTTAGCGGATCCGCAATATGAACGGAGCATCCTGTTACCGAAATACCGGTCATGATGATGAAAAAGTATAATATACGTTGTTTTGTCATGAATTATTCCTGTTATTGAGCTCGTTCTTTGTGACCTTTATTAAAGTGACTCATTGAAAGTTAAGTTAATTAATACGCGATAACTGCGATGAGGTTCAATTTTAATAGCAGAGAGCTGAATATTACCTTAATGCCCTGTAAATATCTGTTAAATGGGTTTAATCTGTCTTAAATCAGCTTTAGTGCTATTGGTCCTTCTGGTAAACAGAATTACTGTGGTATTTTCTTACAAACGGGTTGTGGTAGTTTTCTTAAGGTTGCGTTATAAAAAAGCCGCGCTACAAAAGTGAATACAGATAAAAAATGAAAACAGAAATGGAAGTGAATGCGAAAACAGTAGTGAATGTAAAAACAGTACTGGTTGTCGAGGATGATAAGCGGTTAAATCAGATGATGGTAAAAATGCTTCAACAGGAAGGTTACCTGGTAAGCAGCGTGGAAGATGGGCATTCAGCTATCGCTCATATTACCAATGATTCGCCCGATATTGTTCTTCTGGATATGATGTTACCTGGATGCGATGGATTAACCGTATTGCAAAAAACCGCCGCTAAATCTGACGCTATCATTATTATGATTACAGCAAAAAAAGATGATTACCTGGAGGTTTCAGCGTTAAATATTGGGGTTCATGATTTTATCAGCAAGCCAGTTCGTCCCCATATTTTGTTAGCCAGATTACGGGCTTTGTCTCGCCTGACCGAAAAAAACTCCCCGAATAGAGCTGGGTCTGATGATGATGTGCTAACGGTTCAGGCATTATCCCTTAACCTGAATGCCAGAGAGTTTTTTCTGGATGGTACTCTAATTGAAATGAGCGATGCTGAGCTAGAAGTTATTCTCTACTTTATGCGTAACCCTGGCGTTATTATCAGTCGAGAAATGATGATAAAAACATTCAGAAATATTGAGTACGATGGCTTTGATCGTTCTATTGATATGCGAATCAGTTCCATCCGAAAAAAACTGAATGATACATCGCCCCCCTACAAATATATTAAAACCATTCGTGCACGAGGCTACCTGTTAGTTGAATAAATAACAGAGCATTAATCACAAAGTACTTGATGCAGGTATTTATTTAAAACCAGTTAATAGAAAACCATTAGCAGAGAATTAATCATGTTTGGACGTCTGTTTTTACGAGTGTCAGTTATTTTTATATTCTCGATAGCTATCGCATTGATCCTGCTGGATGATGTTTATATCGAAGGTCTGAAAATTGATGAACTGGAATTTAGCAAAGGCATTAATCAGGCCGTTTTTACGGATCTCATGCAATACCCGGATAAAGAAAAACGTTTACTCTGGTGGGGAGAGCAATTTAATTACCAGTTTGCGCTAAACACATTTGATAAACTCAAACTGCCTTCGGCTGAGCGCCAGGATTTGAAAACAACAGGCTCTCTGATTAATGTAAAGACTAGCTGGCTGGTTGATGATATTCAAATCTATTATTATCATGAACCTTGTGATTGTGTATTGATGATGCATAAAAATTATCGTCCTAATACTGCCTGGGAAATTTATATGCAGGCTATTATTGCCATTGTTCTGCTATTTTTTGCCCTTTCAATTTACTGTTATGCTGCCAGCCATAAAAAACGCATACGCCAGCTGGTGGCGGTTTACCAGTCTTATGGTCAGGGAAATTTTGAGGTACGCGCCAGCACATCAATGTCACCGCCTTATCTGGTGCTGGCAAAAACTTTTAACCAGATGGCTGAGCGCATTGAATTTTTACTTCAGGAGCAGAATATTCTGATTAATGGTGTCTCTCATGATTTGAAAACGCCTCTGGCCAGGCTTCGTTTTGTGCTGGACCACTCCAGAAGTTGTCGTTCGGTAGATGATTATCACGAGTTAATTCAGGAGATGGATATTGACCTTGATGAACTCGATGGGCTGGTGAATGAGTGGCTGTTTTATGCTGAATTAACCGCAAAACCCATAAAGCCAGAGTCGCAAATAGTTGATTTTGGGGAAATGATTATGGCTACTTCTACGCGTCTTAAATTGTTATATCCTGACATAAAAATAGATTTATCACTGCAACAACAGTGTTTTATTGAGGGGGAAAAACGATTGTTGAATCGTATGGTAGAAAACCTGCTAAGTAATGCGCTTAAGTTTTCAAATAAAAGCGTGCACATCACGCTTGAATCAAAAGCAGAGGTAACCAGGTTGCTGGTTGAAGATGATGGGCCAGGTATTAAGGATGAATTAAAGGATGAGGTGCTTCGGCCATTTGTTAAACTGGACAAAAGCCGAAACCTCTCGGGGGCCGGGTTAGGCCTGGCCATTGTTAAAAGTATTCTGGATAAACATCAGGCTCAATTGACCATAAAAAAGAGTGTATTGGGCGGAGCCTGTTTTGTGGTTGATTTTAAAAAATGTAAATGAGGCCCAGTCCAGAACTCCAGCGGAGAGATTTATCTACAATACTGCTGTTTGTGATAGCGTTACCCATTTTTTCCACACTAATTGATGAAAATAATAGCCAATGTCTGGTTAACTCATAGGTTAAGTCTAAGCTTGTACCGTAGTTGATAGCGGTGTCTCCTTTATAAGCTGCACGCCAGGAGCGGGTTTCATCGTCTCTGATGCCATAGTAGTAGTGGACCAGATTACGACTTTGTTGGGTGATGAAAACTGTTGGGTTAATGGTTAATTGTCCAGCAGACCACTCGTATAAGTATTTTAAACTGATTTCATGGCCTTTATGAATGTCAGACAGGTCGTGAGTAGCTTCAAACGAAAACATTCCCAGAGAAGATGATAGGTAGTTTAACGAAAATCCAGCATCAAGGCTGGATTTTCTAGTTGCCATTCCTTGAGTATATTCACTCAGGTTCTGGTCAAATCCCTGAAATCGGATTACCGCAATGGCATCCATCCAGAAAGCTTCCGCCAGCGGAATATGAAATGCGACGCGAGTGGTATTTGCTGATATCCAGTCGTTGTCGTAAGCAACAAACGGGATAGGATAAATTTTTCCAGAGCTTCCTTTGTACTCATTAGCCGCTTTAAACGCACCTGCGCCGACACTAATACTGCTCTCTGCGCGTAGATTAGCTGCTGACACCAATACTAGCAATAGAACGGAGAACAGAAATGGATAGATTCTGTTTTGATACAATCCATTTATGCCTGATTTTCTGGCAGTAAAATCGACGGTCATAACAATCTCCTTATTGTAAATTAATAAATATTAAAGAATCTGGCTGGTTAACCAGAAACAGACTTTGTTTAAACGTTGGGTTTTCGTTACTTCCAAGGTCAACAGCGCTGATAGCAAGCTTTTCTGAAGGAACCCCCATAAAATTGAGGTTAAGTTTTTTATCTGAGTTTTCATCATGAAAAGTAAAAATAGCATATTCGCCATAAGGAATATCTGACAGGTTGCAGCGAGCTTTGAGTTGATTAACTCTGACTCGACAGGATTTAAACGGTGGCTCGGTATCGTCAAATTGTTTGGTGTTTTTTAACAGATGAATTTCAATATATCCCTTATTATTACTGGCGCTGTTAACCGCGATGTGCAATTGGCCTGATTGAGTTTCTTTTGCTGACAGGGAGAAAGAAAGGAGTGACATCAGGAATAAAATGTTCCATTTTTTCATAGTAAATATCCTCTTGCGGGTCTTTTAAGTCAGTCGTGAAAAGTAACGCTTGAACAGTCAATATTAAGTAACTGGACTTTAGTTTAGATAAACGCTCAGTAATCTTCAGTAAGCGATTGTAAGCAGTACTTTACAGTCGCTTACAAAGTCTGATGTCGGGGTTATGTATACTGATACTCAAACAGACTGATACCTGGACAGATTACTGGTACTCGGACAGATTAAAATCCAGGCAGACTGAGACTTATTGATAAGGAACAACAATGAAAAATCGAATCACAGGACTTGATCTCGCCAGAGCATTTGCAATTTTTGGCATGGTTATCGTCAATTTTAAAATTTCCATGGGCGTAAAAAACGGCGACGGAATATTGTATAGCCTGACAGGCTTGCTTGAAGGGCGTGCTGCGGCGTTATTTGTTATTCTGGCCGGTATTGGTATCAGCTTATTTACCACAAAATTTAGAGTGAAATCAGAGGGGATCGCGCAGAATATCTTGTCAAAACAACGACGGTTTTCTTTGTTAAAAAGAGGCCTGTTGTTGATTGTTATCGGTTTGAGTTTTACCACTGTATGGGAAGCCGATATTTTACATTTTTATGGCGTCTATTTTTTACTGGCGACATTAATCGTTCATTTCAGTAATAAACAATTGCTAATTATTGCCATTATGACCATGCTGATATTTCCAGTATTATTGCTGTTTTTTGATTACGAAAAAAACTGGGACTGGACAACGCTGGTTTATCACAATTTCTGGACTGTTCAGGGTATGGTAAGGCATATTTTCTACAATGGCTTTCACCCGGTTTTTCCCTGGTTTGCTTTTCTTGTTTTTGGAATGTGGCTGGGTCGTCAGAATTTATCATCTGTCCCGTTTCAGAAATCCTGTTTGCTCTATGCTGTTTTATTGCTGGTAATAACTGAATTACTGTCTTTCTCCAGCATGAACTATTTAATGCCTCTCGCAGAAACAAAAGCTCAAGCCATAGAGCTGGAAGCGCTGCTGTCCACATCAATGTTGCCCCCGATGCCACAATATATTTTGTCTGCAACCAGCTCTGCGGTTATTGTTATTATCATCTGCTTATATCTGGCAACGACATTTTCTCAAAGCCGGCTGATTCAGTGGTTAATTCAAACTGGCAGGTGCGCATTAACCATTTATATCGCTCATGTTATTGTTGGTCTCGGTTTGCTGGAGGTAACAGGCAACCTGTCTGATCAGACTATTGCTTATTCAGTAAGCAGTGCTTTGTTTTTTTGTGTACTAAGTACTGTAATGAGTGTGGCCTGGTTAAACTATTTTAACTCCGGGCCACTGGAAATGGTGTTCAGGAAGTTGACGAGCTAACCTTTAAAAATTTTCGTCATCACTGTTACCTTCGTCGAGTCCATTTTTAACCTTGTTGAGGTGTAAGTAAGTATTGCTGAGCAAATTGTCAAGGCGCTGATTATCAGGGTGTTGCTCCTTAATATTACAGCACTCTCGATAAGCTTGATTAAGCTTAGTTAATGCGGTCTGGAATTGGTTGTTTGTTAAATGATTAATACCTGCTTGTGTTTTTTTTTCAAGCTGACTAATTTTATCGGTTAGAGATATTGTTGCTTCAGGTTGTCTGTGTGAAATTGTAACCATTATGATGTTAGATACTTTTCTTTTTAAGTTGAATTGACTTTAGATTGGTAGCAGCTAAATAAAAACAGGGAGCATGTTCCAGTATATGCCATTTTAAATCAGCCTCCACTCTTATCAGGCCTGGGGTTTTAAATCTTTTAATATCGCCTGGCTTATTTGCTGCTCCAGTTTTTGTTGGGTATCTGAATTCACTGAAGTTTCTTTAACTGCTTTTTTGTTATTGGCAGATTTATGCTCTGGATAGGCTGGTTTATCCCATAGGGAGTCGGGAAAACGCGCCTGAGTTGGGGGGTTGGGCTGGGCTGGATTCATCTGTGTAATATCTCCTGAGAAGGTTAGTTAAAATTATTAGCTATTTTCAGGAGAATTATTCAGGATTTACTTGTAATTATCTATAAGAATGTCGTGAAACTTTGTAAGTCAGGCCTGTAGCCAGGTCGTTACCTTAAACAAATTTTCGATGCAGGGCGACAATGTGTTTCAGCTCAAAAGAAACCTTTTGATCGATTTTTACACTGCTGCTTTCTTCTGAACCTATTGGAAAAATACGGGAAACATTGCCGGTAAAACTGGCATCATCGGCTTCTTCGATAATGATCTGGTAGTTGATTTTATCTTTTGTCAGCACGGCACTTTCACCAGGAGAGGGTGGAGGGGCTTTGTCCAGCGGAATACTATTATTAAAATAATCGATACCCCGTTGCGCTACATCCCAATCTATGTTTTGTTTTGTCATTGTAATGATCTATTCTTTGCAGATTGACTAAAAATTACTTTATCATTTACTTTAACGGATAAAAGACACCTGAATCACAAAAATGGGGCGTTGATGTTTTTTATTTCGAGTTAGTTTAATGGTAGGGCGGTGAACATAGACTGGTTTGTTGTAAATGAGACAAAACTTTATTGGCCGAAGAAAAATCAGTCTGGCTATGTTTATTATTGTTTAATACGATTTAATATTGTTTTATCATCACAGCCCGTTAATGCTAACGGACTGTAATGAATCGATAGGCAAGTTGTTAAAAAATTAACTCAGGTTTTCTATCCACTGGTTAACAAACTGTTCCAGTACATTTAAAGGAACCGCACCATTTTTTAATACCACATCATGAAACTGACGAATATCAAATTTGTCGCCCAACTGTTTTTTTGCATGCGCTCTTAGTTCCAGTATTTTAAGCATACCAATTTTATAAGCGGTCGCCTGCGATGGCATAACGATATGACGCTCGACCATTTTAATCGCATCAGATTTCGCATTCGGTGTGTTTTTCGTGTAATAATCAATCCCCTGTTGACGGGTCCATTTCATCGCATGAATACCGGTATCAACCACCAGTCTACAGGCGCGCCAGAGTTCCATGGATAAACGTCCAAAGTCAGCATAAGGATCGCTGTACAGATTCATTTCACTGGGAAGTAGCTCAGAGTAAAGTCCCCAGCCTTCAATGTAAGCCGTGTAAGACGCGTATTTTCTAAACTGTGGCATATCTTCCAGCTCCTGGGCAATTGCTATCTGCATGTGGTGTCCCGGAATACCTTCATGATAAGCCAGCGCCTGCATCTGATAGGTCGGCATTGCGGACATATCATACAGGTTGGCATAATAATAACCAGGCCTTGAACCGTCTGGCGCAGGTAGTTGGTAAAAGGCTTTTCCTGCGGCTTTTTCTCGGAAAGCTTCAACGCGCTTAACCACCAGATCGGCTTTAGGTTTTACCAGGAATAATTCATCAAGACGAGATTTCATGACTTCAATAGTATGCGTGGCGTCATTCAGGTATTCTTTACGGCCCGCTTCGTCGTTACTCAGATAGAATTGTTTGTCTGTTTTCATAAAATGCATAAAGGCTTTTAAGTCGCCTTTAAATTTAACTTTGTCTTTTATCTCTCGCATTTCATTGTGGATGCGTTCAACTTCATCAAGTCCAGTCTGATGAATTTCTTCTGCGGTTAACTCCGTTGTTGTAGTTCGTGCCAAGGCGTTATTATAGAAGGTTTCACCATTGGGAAACTTCCAGACTCCATCGCGTTCGTCTGCATGAGTTGCCAGCTTGTTGAAGTAGCTGATGAGTTTTGTGTAAGCCGGTTTTATTGACTCTTGCAAGCTTTTACTGGCTTCGGCAATTAAAACGTCCTTTTCTTTTTTAGAGATTTTGAGCGCTGTGATTTTGCGCTTAAAGTCAGCAAGTAAGGCAGAGTCTTTACCATTATCAAAAGGTGCGCCCTGAATAATATTTTTGCTGCTTTCTATCACATAGGGAAATACAAACTTTGGTGGAATAATGCCATTTTCTGCTCTGAGCTGCAGGTTATCTTCAAGTTGTTTAAATACAGTCGGTACACCATTGAGTCTTGCAATATAAGCTTTGGCATCAGCAATGTCTGATATCTGGTGCTGATTAATTAAAAATGCCGGTACCATTGAATGGGTGCCATACATCTGGTTCACCGGGTAACTATAGAGACGCCATTTAAAATCAGCAATCTGGTTTTCCAGTTGTTGTTTCATGAGTTTATAGCTGGTACGGGTTTTGTCATCTAATGATGCATCGTTAAGCGTGAGTAGCAGATTAAGGTTTTTCTTTCTGAGCGCCTGATTTTCAAGGTTTCTCTTCTCCGAGCTATCATCCCATTTGTCGTAATCGTCTTTAATGCCGAGATAAGTTTGAAACACCGGGCTACGCATAACGTTTTGCATAAAAATATCGTTAAAAATCTTATCTGCCTTTTTTATTTCATCTTGCGATATGTCCATGGTGCCAATCTTTGCGGTGGGAGATTTTCCTGCATTATTCTGGTTAGCTGTCGGCTGTGTTTGCTGGCAGCCGCTCAGTATTATCGAGCTAATTGCTGCGGCTATAAGAGATAAATTTCGCACGGTGTTAACCTCCTGATTGTGTGAATTAATTCAGTTTCAACATTTTTTAAGTCGACAATGTTATCAAATTAAACGGGCTTATTGTAAGCTTGTTACCAGCCTGTTGTATTGTACTTTTGGTCAAAACAGGACAAAATTATGTAACCAGTTTTTAATGACATTTCATCGGCTTATAGATTAGTGCGTTTGAAGAGGCATTTATCTCAAAATTGAGTTAAGCTATATTCTGGTTAAATAAAATTATAAAATGACTCAGTTTCATCCGGGAGCTAATGATCTGATGGCCAGAACAATCAAAATTATTGCTGTTATTGTCAGTCTGTTTTTTCTATTTTTTATCGCATTTTCTCAGCTGGGCGGAGCCTTTCGTCATCTGCCTGAAGAGATTAGTAAAATAAGTCCTCAGGCAAAAGCCTTGATAGAACAGGCCTATGAAGGTATCGATGCAGAAAAAATTCGAGATTATCATACCCATATTGTCGGTCTTAATGAGCTAGAGCAGGGAACTTTTGTTAATCATGACTGGCAAAGTTTTTTTCGGTCACCGTTACACAATTTTACTTTTCAGGTTTATAAGAGTGGTTCGAGCATTAAAAATGAATCGAAAGCTGATGAAGAATATGTTGCCAGGTTAATCGCGTTGAACAAAAATAATCCTCGTGCAGGAAAATCAGGCATTATGGCATTTGATTTTGCCCATTCCCATGCGGGATTTCCTGACAGAGAGAATAGTACGTTTCGAGTCCCTAATGAAAGGGTTGTCGCGTTAGCAGAGCAATATCCCGACTATTTTTTCCCGGTTATATCCATTCATCCAGCGAGAAAAGATGCGCTCAGAGATCTCGCTTATTTTGCCGGGCTTGGGGTTCGTTATTTAAAATGGCTGCCAAATTCCATGAATATTAATCCTGGTGATCGAACGGATAGCAGGTTGAAAGATTTTTACCTGGCAATGGTAAAGCATAATATGGTGTTAATTACACATACTGGTGATGAAAAGGCCACGGATGCTGATGAACATCAGAAATTTGGAAACCCCATGTTATTAAAATATCCGCTGGAACTGGGGGTTAATGTTGTTATGGCGCATGTGGCTACCCTGGGTGACTGCAGAGACGATGAACCAAAACCTTGTGAGTCAGGGCGTTCTTATTTTGATATTGCATTAAGAATGTTAAAAGAAAATATTAATGAGCATTCTATTAATGGTACAAAATCTGGTTTGTTATTAGCGGATATTTCTGCGACGACACAATATAATCGCATTCATCACTTACCACGATTATTACGGCAAAAAAGTATTGCCTCTCGTTTGATTAATGGTACTGATTATCCCTTGCCTGCTATTAATATTGTTATTCGCACACGGGATCTGGTAGAAGAAGGATTGCTCACCGAAACTCAGCGAGAACTACTCAATGAAATTTATGACTATAACCCGATAATGTTCGACTTTGTATTAAAGCGTACCGTCAGTTTTAGAACATCTGGTAGTGGTGAGGAAAACGAAATATTCACTTTTCCAGCTTCGGTCTTTATGCAGAACTCGTTATTGCCGGCGATCTAAAATTTTAACTGTGGTAGTCTAAGGGAATACATCAGGATGAAAAGAGAGAAATGGAAAGTATGAATGTCAGAAAAAGTTTTTTTGTGTTAATTTTTTTCGCATTAAGTCAGTTTGCTTATTCAGACGAAAGTTTATGGTTCACCGCTGACAATGTAGAACGTATGTTTTATATTACCATTGATAGTGCTAATTACCCTACGGCGGCCAGTGTTATTGGTCCAGATAATGTGCGACAGTACTTTTATTCTGTCGATAATACCCTTAAAAATAAACAAAAAGAGTACTCTCAGTTTCGAGCGGCCGTTGCTCTCTATAGTGCAAATACGGAAGTAACTGATTTCAATCGGCTACCCAGAACCCATTTGTTTTATGGAATAGTGGTCACTCATAACGATGGCTCAAAGGTTAAGTTATTAGTGGATATTTCAAAAGCATTTAGCACCGGAAATGTGATTAATGGATTTAGTATTACCCGAGCTATAGATGGTAGCAGCAATCCTATAGCGTTAGATGATAATAGCCTCTCATTAATGCATGACAATCAATACCTGGGAGAAGTTAATGTTAATGCTTTAAATCGCCTGTTGCAGACTTATGATAATGTCACACTACACAATTTTTGTTCAACGGAAGCTGCCAGAATGAGTTGTCAGGGAAAAATAGATGAGAGAGACAGAGAGCTGTATTATTCCTTAACCTGCATGGCTTATTCTCAGGGCATGTGTGGTGGTTAGTTTTGTTATTCAGCCAGGGGCTTTAATTAAAAAGCGGTTTAATTAAAAAAGCTGCGCTGTCAGGGCAAAGACTGGAAAACTCTTTGCTGCATTTTATACTGGCGGGCGCTGTTTTTCTTTCTGTTTTTATATAACCAAGGCTGAGAAA
>JADGFG010000103.1 GCA_016743995.1 Kangiellaceae bacterium
ATGGCATACTGCCAGTTAACCGTGTTAAACCAATTATGGAATTTAATGGCGTACGCAATTCGTGAGTCATTACCGCGAGAAAATCACTCTTAATCTGGTTAGCCTGTTCCGCCTGAACCTTTGCCTGATTAAGCTCTATGGTTCTTAGTTCTACTTTCTTTTCAAGTACCCCGGCAAAACGCTCATTCTGACGAAACCTTATCTGTACACCACGAATGGCAAAGTAGAGTAGCAATACAACAGCCAGCGAGATACACCAGCCAAGAAACCGAAATAAACCCGAATGTCTGGACTGATAAGACCAACCACCTTTCGGTCTGGCGGCCAGCTCCCATTGCCCTCCAAGAAATGAAACCCGCTGAGTCACTCCCTGCTGCTCAAAAGTTTGCACACTCCCTTGAAAAACACGCCCTTCACCTGAAGGTGATGTATACGTTCGGATAGCAATTTCCAAATCTTGTGAAACCTGTTCAAAACCACTCACCTGAAGCAACTGAGGGTAATCAAGCACCATACTGACAATACCAACATAAAGCAGGTCATTTTCCTTTATTTCATCGCCATAAGTTTCATGGTAAAGCGGAATACGACAAATTAGTCCTCGCCCTCCCTGAATAAGCTCTAGCGGACCATCAACCACCGCTGACTGTGTTTCGATTGCTTTTTTAACCGCAGGCCATTGCAAATCATTTTCTCGATAATCATGACCGAGAATGATTTCATTACCTTTTAAGGGATAAACATAGTTAATAACATAACCCTGAGCCAGACCAATATTTTTTATATAAGGCATGGTTTCAACCGTATTTTTTGCCCAAAAATCCACTTTTGAGGCATTAAGTGTTGAAACAGGCTCACCTTCACTAAAATTAGCCTTTAGATATAAGGCCAGGCCGCGTGCAATATGAAAGGTAGAATTAATCTGATTTTCCAGATTAACTCTAAAACCTGAAAGTCGGCTATCAACCGCAACCTTCTGGTTTTTATAATGGACTTCATCCATCAGGCTCGCCATAAATGCAAATATCTGCTGACAACCAACGCCCAGAATAAGGCTGACAATTAATAACTGTGCTCTTGATACTTGCTTCATCGGTACAACAAATCAACCTTCAGTTGAATGGCAATACAAAAGCTACCAGAACAACCACATGGCTTCACATAAAGAGCAAAACAAATGCTCATCACGGAAAAACAGGCGTTCGACGATAACCATCCGGATAATAAGATTATAGCCCTTATCCATTCACAAATGATACAAACTCAATAACGTGATTAATCACACCTGTGACAGGCCAACAGCGTAATACTGGCCAAATCTGGCTATCTGCTATACAATGCGACAAGAGCAAAACAACTACTTGTACAAATAGATGTTAAACCGAATCGAAATTCGAAATTTTGCGATTATCCAGGCACTCAGTCTGGACTGGTCTACTGGTATGACGGTAATTACCGGCGAAACCGGAGCTGGTAAATCAATCGTTATTGATGCACTTGGCATGGCTCTGGGCGACAGAGTAGAACAAAGTGTCATTTACCCGGCCGCCAGGCAAGCTGAAATTACCGCGTTATTTCAAATCAAACCGCAATCCCCAGCCAGCCAATGGCTTGTTGAAAATGAACTTGATGAGGAAGGAGAGTGCATTTTACGCCGTGTTATCGTGCGCGAAGGTCGAGCTCGCTGTTTTATTAATGGCCGTAGTGTCACTCAATCACAACTAAAATTGATTGGAGAATTACTGGTCGATATCCATGGACAACACGCTCAACAAAGTCTATTGAAATCTAAAGAACAGCTCAACCTGCTGGACAGGTATGCCGAACATCATGAGCTGCTACAAAAAGTCAGAACCTGCGCTCAGACAATCAGAAAGATTCAACAACGAAAAACCAGCCTGGAAACTGAAAAGCAGGCACGAGACGCTAAACGAGACTTACTGACTTACCAGGTTGAAGAGTTAACGCTGGCAAATCCAGAACAATCCCTGTTAGACACCCTGGAGCAAGAACACAAAAAAGCCGCCACCGGTCAGGACAGACTGCAACTGGCCAGCACCAGTCTGCAGGCCTTAAGTGATGATGAAGCCGACTCTGTATTATCAGGGTTGGCCAGAACCCTCGATCAGGTTTCTCAGCTGCGTCAGCTGGACACTAGTCTTAACAACTTGTACGAAACACTGCTCCAGTCCGAAACACTCATACAGGAAGCCAGACAAGAGCTTTCTCATTATTGTGATAATCTGGACAGTGATCCTGAAAAGCTCAATCAGCTTGACGAACAGTTAACCCAGTTTCACGATCTGGCAAGAAAACACCAGGTTAACCTGGCTGAACTTCCGACACACTTCAGTCAGTTGACTCAGGAGCTGGAACAATTACAAGCAGATGAAAGTGAACTGGTAGTTATAGAAAAAGATTTTCAGGACGCTATTGCACATTATCAACGTGCTGCAAAAAAACTAACCTCCAGTCGTCAGAAAACAGCAAAAAAACTGGAGAAACTGATCACCGAGAAAATACAGGGGCTTGCCATGGAAGGGGGGCATTTGAAGATTCAACTCAGCTCCCTGGAAAATCAATTTAGTCAATCAGGTGCAGAAACCGTTGAGTTTCTGGTTTCAGCCAACCCGGGCCAACCCGTGCAAGCACTCAACAAGGTAGCATCAGGTGGTGAACTTTCCCGGGTCAGTCTCGCAATTGCAGTAATTACCGCAGAACAACAGTTACTACCTTGTATTATATTTGACGAAGTCGATGTGGGTATTGGCGGCGGTACTGCAGAAACCGTTGGCCAGTTGCTTAACCAGCTGGGGCAGAGCAAACAAGTACTTTGTGTCACTCATCAGCCTCAGGTTGCAGCCTGTGGAGAGCAGCATTATGTTGCCAGCAAAACCAAACAGCTTAATTCAACGTCAACCAAGGTAGAGCAGCTAAATAAACAACAAAGAATCGAAGAAATTGCGCGTATGCTGGGCGGATTAGTTATATCAGATAAAACACGATCTCACGCCAGAGAAATGCTGCAAATTTAGTAATATCAGTCACAGAAGGTCCGCATTCGATTCAGGGTCTGACGTTTATTCTCTAAAAGCTGCTTTTATTCGGCGTACAAAAATTTCTGCTTCTTCATAACCCACAGCACGCAACCTTTTCTGCTCCTCACCCTTGACGTTAAAAAACAAAATACTGGGTAGCCCTCTTACATCATAGTGCGCCATCAGCGCTTTGTCCTGTTCATCATTTTCCGTCACATCAGCCTGAATTAACAGGGTATTGCTCAGTGCCTGTTGTACACCAGGATCTGGAAAAGTGTAATCGGCAAATTCGTAGCAAGCGGTACAACTTTCTGCAAAAAAATCGAACATCACACTTTTGCCCTGCGCGTTTGCCTGTTCTATTTTTCTTTTTACATCAGCAATTGTTTTGATTTTAACAAAACCAGAGTGAGGATCTGGTGAAGTAGCTGCTCTTTCAGTTTGAGTAACAGAAATACCAGTCAGATTAGCCAGCGGTGAAAGTAGTCGAGAATTTCCCATTGACGCCCCCAGCACAAGGATTACGCCATAAACCAGTAAAACCAGGCCAAGGCCTTTAGTCAGCTTCTGGTTGCCTGTTTCTGCCTGGGACAAGGCCCCCATGTAAATCGCAGATACAATCAGCAATACCGCCCATGCAAACAGATACAAAGAACCCGGAATTAAATGTTTGGTGATGTAAAGTGCCATCCCCAACATACCCACACCAAAAACAGCTTTAACTCCGTTCATCCAGCCGCCGGATTTTGGTAATAACTTATGACCACCAACCCCAACCATCAGAAGAGGAATACCCATACCGAAAGCTAACGAATATAAAGCAACCCCACCAATCACCGAATCTCCAGTCTGAGTGATATAAATCAGCACTCCCGCCAATGGTACTGTTACACAGGGAGAAACAACCAGAGCAGAAATAAACCCCATAACGCCAGCGCCCAGATATGAACCACCCTGTTGGTTATTTGAAAAATGATTGAGTTTATTCTGAAGACTGCGGGGTAATTGTAATTCGTAAAAACCAAACATGGATAATGATAATAAAATGAATATAACAGCTGCAGGAACAATAAATGCTGGCTGCTGTAACGTATTACTCAACGCACCGCCCGCAGCACCAACCAGCATTCCCATAATGGCATAAGGAATGGCCATGGATTGAGTGTAAACCAGAGACAGAGTAAAGGCCCTGCCAGAGGTTATCTGCTTCCCCTGACCCACAATAATACTGGATAAAATGGGAACCATCGGCAATACACAAGGCGTAAAGGCAAGACCTATTCCCAATAATACAAAATAAGCGACAATTTCAAACAGACTTTTATCTACAAGAAAATTAACAACTTTTTCCTGTTCGGGAACAAAGGCTTCAGTTGTTACTTTTTTTTTTTGATTCACCACACTATTCTGTAAGTGTTTTTTACTGTCCTGAGCTGAGCTTTTATTATCGTTGACGGTTTTCGCGACCACTTTATCCGCATAAAGCGTAATCTGCTTTTCTTCAGGTGGATAACACAAGCCCGCTTCTGCACAGCCCTGATACTCAATAATAAAGTTAAACTTTTCCTGATGTGCAACAAAAGGAATGCTGAGCTCCAGCATTTTATAATAAACCTCAACATTACCCAGATATTCATCAACCTTTTTTTTACCAGCTGGAATTATTGCAGGCTTTAGACTGGCTCCTTCAGCTGAAAAATCAAATCGACTTCGATACAGATAATAAGCCTCAGCAATCTCAAATTTAACAATGATTTCATCATCCAGAATTTCGGTTTTCAGCTTAAACGCATCGTCCACCTTCAAAAATTCAGACTGAGTGGCAAATAGACCTGAAAAATCGTTATCTTCTGCCTGCACACTGATCAGCATGCTGAGTAATATAGAACTGATTAAACTGACAAATAATGCTCTCAATGGAATACTCTTCATGTTACCTGTTTATCCTGCCGCGTTTTGTCATACTGTAACCTACTCATAAATATCCGGTTAGTTTAACGAACAATCGGACCCAGGTACTTATCTTACTGTGAATATTGACGCACGCAACCTGATTTTGTTGCAAAATTTTAATTTCATGGGAAAAAAGTGCTAAAAATCGAAAAGTTGGTTGCATCTGTCAGTGACCAGATATTAAATAATATTCCATTTCAATCAAATATCACAAATAGCTGATGCTCTGGTTATTATTTAGTTCTGGTTATTATTCAGTTTCAGTCACTAGTCAGCTTTACATACTTCTACTTGATCTCCACCCGCTTCAACAGCCTTCGCAACAGCTTGAGAGCAAACATCAACCCATTGATGGGCATCCCAGTTAGTTAAAAGCGGGCTAACACCTGTACTAATGGTAAACTGATTTTCCTGCTGTTGAAAAAGCTCCGCAAACTGCAAGCGTATTTCATCCATAATTGTCAGCCAGTCCTGCCGAGTGCCGGTAGTCAGTATGACTCCCACCTGCCCCGTTTGAAAGTGACCGATAATATCGGTTTTACGCAACCGCTTTTTAAGAATGACAGCCAACTGCTGGACTGCAAGGTTAATGCTGGAAAATTGTGTATTTTTGATTAATAAGTCGGTTTGATCCAATTGTAACAAGGCAAGTGCCACATTGCCCGTATTGCGGGTCGCCCTGGCAGCCTCAACGGATATATTCTGTTTAAATTGAGGACAATAAGCAATTCCAGTATCAGGATTAATCCCTATCTGAGGGTTAAGCTCTCTATATCGGCGAGAATAAAGGTCCGCCATAAATTTTAACTGATCTTTTTGTACCGGTTTAACAATAAAAGCTGTACCGCCTGACATGAGTGCCAGATTCTGTTTTGCGGTACTTTCTTCGGCAGACAGGAAAATTATTGGTAAGTTGGCATAACGTGGCATCTGACGAATAATTCTGGTTAATTCAATGCCTGAACAAGTTGGCATCTGCATATCCATAAGAATGGTCTCCGGCTCAAAGCTACGCAGCGCTTCAAGCAACACTCTTGGATCGTTGACAACTCTGATCTCAAAATGTCCTTTTGACAGAATTTTTTCATAAAAACGCGCCTGGGCTTTTGAGTCTTCCATCACCAGAATTCTATAAGGAGAGTCAGCATGAATATCGTATTGACGCTCCAGATAATCCAGCATCCGAGTCATCGACACAGGTTCAACCAGATAACCAGTGCCGCCACTACGTAACGCTTGCAAACGCTCAACCTGAGTATCTTCTTTACCGGTATAAATTAGCGGTGTTCGCACCGTTTCAATATCGTTATCTTCCAGTTGGTCATTAAGCTCAGCATAGTTGAGAGGTGCAACAATCACTGCACTTCTGTCTTCGGTTGCCTGCTGTCTGGCCTGCTCCATATCGGAAGCCTGTTTTACTTCAATACCAATGGAATCAAACTGAGCAATCAATGTTGAGTATCTCTCCTCCGACTCACTGACAAATATAATAGACCCCTGATCCAGGTAAATATTGTCTTCTTCAGCCCCTTCTTCCTCTACTTTTAAGTCTTCTTCGGTTCGGGCTTCCTCTTTTTCAATTTCATCTTCAAAATGCGATAATCGTGCAGCAACTTCGGCTGCGTGAGTCTTTTCTGCCGTCTGTAATCCTGTTGCCGCATCACTTGTGGTTACAACTGCGTTAACAACGGGTTTGGCAATCGATTCTTTTTCAGGACGTACCCCAAGCTCCAGCTTTTCAGAATGCTGTTGCAATTTGGCAGATAAGCGTTTTAACAGCGGCTTTTGGGTTTCAAGCGCATTTTCATTTAATGAAAGCTGTTTTAACAATTGATTAAGCAGTTTTGCGGTAGAATCGAACCCTTGGGCAACGCAGGCTTCACGTGTTTTATCAACCTGTGATAACAACGCTTTAACACGCAAAGGATCAATATCCATTGACACCATGTCATTCAATAAACGGGAAAACTGTCGGAGTTTGACCGGTGTTCTTCGTAAAAACTGTTGGCTTACTTCATTGGTGATTTTACTTTCTGACATATTCTCTTAATTCTGATTATTGTCCAAATATAAATAGCTAGTCGAGTTATCTATCGTTACGCCCTCACCAACATAAAGTGCAGAAACACGGTTTGCCAAGGGCACTTCAAACTCTCTCAATTTCTTTGCCAATACAACGACATACCCTGACATTTATAGAAATAAGAGATAATCATAGAAAACATTAGACCACGCCTGCTTTTCAAGCAGCATTTATTCAATATAGCATGCTTTCAGCACATAATGAGCTTAATCATCCAGAAAAATATTAGTAATAAGCGATATTTAGTCAGCGTAAAATATCTCCATTGAACAAATAATGTATTATCACAATTGTGATAGGTTGAATTCCAGAAATTTGATAAGATATTAACAGATGAAAAACTCGTTTCGCGTGAAAAAGGCTATCCATTGCAAATACTCATTTTTCTATTTATTTTAATTCCTATCGTGGAAATCTCAGTCTTCATTCAGGTGGGTGACTGGCTTGGAATGTGGCCAACCATCGCGACAGTCGTTATCACGGCAATAGTCGGGGTTAACCTGCTAAAGCAACAAGGCTTTAAAGTCTGGGTGGACATTCAGAACAAAATGGCACAAGGCCAGATTCCTGCACTTGAAATGGCTTCAGCAGCTCAGTTGCTATTTGCCGGAGCTCTTTTATTAACCCCGGGTTTTGTCACTGATATCGTCGGTTTTCTGCTCATGTTTCCTCTGGTTAGAAGCTTTGTTGCTCATCAGTTAATCAAACGCTGGCGTGACAAAGTCAGTGTCGTTTCACAACATAGCGCCTATTATCAAAACACTGATTACCAGAAACCAACATCATCAGATAACGAATCAGTTCAATCAAAACCGCGTAAGATCAATAAAAAAGGTAGAACGATTGATGGAGAGTTTGAAGATCAGTCACAAGATAAACAGGCCTGAAGCTAAAAACAACAGACCGTAAACAACAGACTATACTGAAACTAATCCACATAATGGTCGTGATTAAGTGGTCAAAACAACGATAACTCGTTAAATTAATTCTCCGGGAGGTTATAATCCCTTTCCAGCTCATGTACACAGTGTTCACACATTTAACCCTGTCAGGTATTTAATGGAGTTTATCTGGATTCTATTCGCATTTATTTGTGGTCTCGCCGCTAAATCAATGCAGCTCCCCTCTCTCATCGGATATCTTTTTGCCGGCTTTACATTGCATTTCATCGGTTATGAAGCCGATGCCAGCCTGCAAACTCTTGCTCGCCTGGGGATAACCCTGATGCTTTTTACCATTGGTCTCAAACTTAATTTAAAAGACCTGTTAAAACGCGAAGTCTGGTTGGGTACTGTCTCACATATGGCACTCTGGACAGGTTTACTTTTTTCCTTTGGCATTTTGAGCGGTATTATCGTCATTTTTAAGTTAAACCTTCAGGCGGCAGCCATCATTATTTTTGCGCTGAGTTTCAGTAGTACTGTCTGTATCATAAAAATACTGGAAGACAGTGGTGAAATGACAACCAGACACGGTCGGCTGGCCGTCGGCGTACTGGTAATACAGGACATAGCAGCCGTTATTTTTCTGGTAATCGCCACCGGAAAAACACCAACATTCTGGGCGATAGCACTATTCGCTCTCTGGTGGCTAAAACCAGTGTTAATCAGGCTGTTAAGTTATGCAGGCCATAATGAATTATTACCACTGGCTGGTTTTTTTCTGGCACTGGGTGGCTATGAAGTTTTTGAGCTGGTCGGCATCAAAGGTGACCTTGGCGCATTAATAACCGGCTTGTTATTATCTGGTAGTAAAAAAGCAACCGAGCTATCTAAATCTCTACTGAGCTTTAAAGACCTTTTTCTGATTGGTTTTTTTCTGTCAATTGGATTTACCGCGCTACCCACCTGGTCCATGCTTTTTACCGCCAGTACGCTCACTTTACTGATTCTTCTGAAATTTGCTTTTTTCTTTTTTATTTTTTCGCTATTAAGGCTTCGCATAAGAACCTCATTTCTGGCCGCGCTGGCACTGAGTAATTATAGTGAATTTGGACTCATCGTATTGTCCCTTTGCTCAGAAATGAAACTCATCGATAAAGAATGGCTGGTTATCCTGGCTTTATCCATTTCAATTTCCTTTGTCATCACCAGTGTTGCCTATCGCTCAGCGCATGTATTATTTACCAGAATAAAACAACACCTTAAACGCTTCGAGTCAAAACTACGATTAAAAGAAGATCTTTATCTACGGCCCACCAACGCTGAAATTCTGGTTATCGGCATGGGCCGAGTCGGAAAAGGAGCCTATCAGGCACTCAATCAACTGGTTGGTGATAAAGTCTGGGGAATGGATGCCAACAGAGACAGGGTTAAAGCACAAAAACACCGTGGATTACATGTCTTCCAGGGAGATGCTGAAGATCCTGATGTGTGGGAGCAATTTGACTTATCGGCTATCAAACTGATCATGCTAACGCTACCCTCAGCACAAGATAGTAATAATATTTCTGTTCAGCTTCGCCATGCTCACTATTCAGGAAAAATTGCTGCCATTACCCGCTATGAAGATGAAAATGCTGCACTGATGCATGTAGGGATTGATCAGGTTTTCAATTTTTATAATGAAGCTGGTACCGGCTTTGCTGAAGAAAGTATCCGCCTGATAAACAGCAATAGTTAAACATCAATAGTTAGACATCAACAATAATACCCGTTAACCAGACCTTATCATTCTGAGCATTTATTTTGCTATCTTATTTCTTCTTTAATAGGAGAAAGTAAAACTTTCCAATCTATCTGTTCCAGCATACTCATTGATGCATGCTTCTGGTATAACTCATCTGCCAGCTTATATTTTTGCTGCTGCATCAGATGAATACGCTCTTCGACCGTACCAGCCGTTAATAATTTATAAATAAAAACCGGTTTTTCCTGGCCAATACGATGGGCACGATCACTCGCCTGATTTTCAGCTGCGGGATTCCACCAGGGATCAAAATGAATCACGGTATCGGCTTTAGTCAGGTTCAACCCCGCTCCTCCTGCTTTTAAACTAATCAAAAAGACCGGCGCACAACCCTCTTGAAATGATTTAACCAAAGCCGAACGTTTTCTGGTTTTCCCTGTCAGCATCAGATAATCAATTTGTAGACTCTCCAACAACTTTGCGATTAAATCAAGCATCGAAGTAAACGAAGAGAAAATCAGTATTCTCTGACGGCTATCCAGCATTTCCGGTAACTTGGTTTGTAACCACATAAGCTTTGACGACGTGAACTCAGGTGAATCGCTTTGTGAATCTTTAATCGACTCCTGTTTATGCAGCGCTTTTTCTACGAGTTCAGGATGACAGCAAATCTGACGTAACCGTAACAACGCATTACTGATCATCAGATGGTTACGAGTTTTTTCAGTATTCATAATGGCTTTCTGTACTTCTTCAAACATACTGAGACGAACGCTTTCATAAAGCACTGACTGACTTTCGGATAACTCAATATACTCTTCAATAATCGTTTTTGATGGCAAGTCACTGGCAACATTAATTTTGTTTCGTCTGAGTAAAAAAGGGGCAATTCTCTGTACCAGAACTTTCTGCCTGATTGCATCTCCCTCTTTTTCAACAGGCCAGCGAAAGGCCCTGTTAAACTGTCTTTCCGACCCCAGAAAACCAGGCATTAAAAAATTAAAAAGAGACCAGAGTTCTCCCAGATGATTTTCCAGAGGAGTTCCGGTTAAACATAATCGATGCTGACTTTTCATTGAACAGGCTATTTTTGAAACCTGACTTTTGGCATTTTTTATTGTTTGCGCCTCATCCAGAATAATCATAAAAAGATTTAGCTTATTCAGTAAATCATGATCTCGCAATAGCAAACCATAACTGGTAATAATAATATCTGACTGAGCTAACTTTTGCTGAGCCTGTTTACGTTTTGTGCCTGACCATCGAGTCACCTTCAGCGTCGGCGTAAAACGTCGGCTTTCTGAAACCCAGTTACCCAGAAGACTGGTCGGTGCAACAATCAGGCAAGGCGTCGTTAAATGACCTTTGTTTTTCTCTATCTGAATGTGCGTCAGCGCCTGCAAAGTTTTGCCAAGGCCCATATCATCCGCAAGAATTCCATTAAACTGTTCTGCATAAATAAACTGTAACCAGCTGACGCCTGCCTGTTGATATTCACGTAAACTTGCATGAACATTGTGAGGGACTTTCACCTGACTGATATTATTATAGTTTTGTAGTCGCTCAAGTTTTTGCTTGAGCCATTGTGAATTTTCCCAGAATATTTTGTCATCATTATTTTGCGCAACATCCAGCGCTCCGGACAAACGGCTTAGCGGTAAGGTTAACCCCTGTTTTTCAGATAAAGGATTTTTTTCAAACAGTTCAACCAGATTTTCTACTATCTGCTTTATTCTTTCATGACTGATATTAATCTGGCTACCATCATCCAGTGTAATCGCCAGATTCTGAGCTGGCAGATTTTCATGCCAGCCCCCCTGCTTAATAGCTTCAACAACGTAAGGTAATATATTAATAGAGTGATTGCCCGCATTCACCCCGATTTCCAGATCAAACCAGTGATTTGAGGAGTCACTGTTATGGGTTGAAACTTTACTATACCAGTTGTCAATTTTTTTCTGATTAAGCCGAAAAGCCGGTTTAAAAATAATCTTCCAGTGTTCCTGATATAACCCATTAAACAAAATAAACCAATGAGACAGATCATCAAATAAAATACGATCAACTTTATCAAACTGGCGACTGATGGGAGCCTCAAAACTGGCGTATACACCAGGCATTGAGTCCAGTTGATGGATAGCCGAGGCAATTTTTTGTTGAAACTGATGAGCAAAAACCGGGTTACTTTTCTCAAGCCACAATGATTCGGAATAATTCAGCTGTACCGCTCCTATTTGAAAATAAACGCGTGCAACATCAAACTGAAACCGGATCCCCTTGCTTTTCTTATTCTGATACCAGGGAAAATGTAATTGTTCACTGGATATTTCCAGGCAGGGCTGCATTGTCATGTTAGAAAAATCATCACAATTTATCAGTGCTCCGACTCCTGGAGTGCAAACCTTATTAATTCTGATGATACGGCTATGGTTTCCGTCCAGCAGAAGATTTTCTGTTATTGAGCACCAGCTTTTATCAATCTGCGTTGCAATATCTTGAGTTAAAGGATGACGATGACAACTGCGCCAGAAACACCGTTCTGAGTCGACCATCATCTGTAATAATGACTCACACAAAGGCATTTGCAGGGTTATTCCGTTCTCTCCCATAGCCAATTGTGGCTGGCTTTTCAGCAACAGACTGATTTGATAAATAATTTCCTGATCGGTCAGGCTGATAAACTTAGGCAAGTTTCCCTTGTCTGGCAAATTGATCGGCAAATCAGCTTTTTTCTGATATTCATTGTGAGTAGAAAGATAAGCTTTATGAATGGTTAATGTGAAAGCGGATTCTTCACCATCCAGCAGATAAATAACCCGGTGTCTTGCCATATTAGGAAAAGGATCAAAATTTTGCTGACTAATCCAGTTTTGCAGGTAATCAGTCTCCTGAGTAAAACCACTATCTTGCCTGACCGGATGCGGCAATCGCTCCAGCCGCATTTTTGACTCTATCGCTAGCGCAGCAAGATGCAGACATTGCGAATAATTGACTGAAGACGACGAACCTTCCGCCCCGGATTGATGATTATTTACAGAATTATCAGCATAATAAAGATTACAACTACAGTAAAAACTATTGCCCGTACCTTTTAAAGGCCAGTCAAGCTGAGTTTTCACCAGCTCACCCTGGTGTAAAAACACTGCTTTAATCAGTTCTTCATCAGCACTATACTGCCAGTCAATCAGCAGGTCATCCAGAAGAGCATGCATCGCCCGATACAAAAGTTCTAATGAAAACAACTGACTAAGATGGTCAACAGGGCCCTTATAAGCAAGTGATCGCGTTAACAAAACATTACCTGATAACAGATTGAACAAAAAGTGATTTAACAAAAACTTTCCCGCTAATCCCATGGTCTTTTCATCAGACTGATTAAAGTCAGAATCAGACAATAAATTTAGCCAGGCAACCTGAAAGCTTATCAGTATTAAATACACAAACCCACCTTTTTGTTGTGCACAAATGAGGACTGATTATCAGATTAACTATCTTTCTAATTTGACCCGCCTCTGACAGGGAGATTGGAAATTAGAAAGAGAAGTCGGCAACCAGCCACCTCCATCGACTTTTCTGAACCAGGGAACATCTCGATGCCTGATAAATATCTCAACGATTTTTACTCTCATTACCGAAAAAAAACCGTTTTTAGTGAAAAAACAGGGTTGAGAGCCAGAAAAACGCCCCCATATCATGCGTCGATACAAATTAAATCAATATTATTGAATGATTAGGAGAAAAACCAATGAGTATTCGTCCATTACATGACCGTGTTTTAGTGAAGCGTCTGGAAGATGAAACTACCTCTGCAGGTGGGATTGTTATCCCTGATAATGCCAAAGAAAAACCAAGTCGCGGTGAAGTTCTGGCGGTTGGTCATGGTAAAAGACTTGATAACGGTGAAACTCGTGCCCCTGAAGTTAAAGCTGGCGATATCGTTATCTTTGGCAAATTTGGCCACACCGAAATCAAAGAAAATGGTGAAGAATTATTAATCATGCGCGAAGATGACATCATGGGCATCGTAGAGTAAGTGCTTACTTGCTAACTAATTAATTTTAAGAGATTACTTCGAGGAAAATATAATGGCTAAAGACGTAAGATTTGGCGATGACGCGCGCTCAATGATGGTTGCCGGCGTTAATGTACTGGCAAACGCGGTAAAAGTTACACTGGGACCAAAAGGTCGTAATGTTGTTCTGGACAAATCTTTTGGTGCACCAACAGTCACTAAAGATGGTGTTTCTGTTGCAAAAGAAATCGAACTGGAAAACAAATTCGAAAACATGGGCGCTCAAATGGTTAAAGAAGTTGCTTCTCAAACTTCTGATGTTGCCGGAGACGGAACAACGACAGCGACCGTTCTTGCTCAATCTATCTTAAACGAAGGGTTAAAATCAGTTGCTGCAGGCATGAACCCAATGGATCTTAAACGTGGTATCGATAAAGCCGTTAAAGCCATCACAGCTGAGTTACAAACACTGTCTACAGCTTGCGAAGACAACACAGCCATTGCACAGGTTGGTACTATTTCTGCTAACTCTGATACAGATGTTGGTGAAATCATCGCAACAGCAATGGATAAAGTCGGTAAAGAAGGTGTTATCACTGTAGAAGAAGGTTCTGGCCTTGAAAATGAGCTGGACGTTGTTGAAGGGATGCAGTTTGACCGTGGTTACCTTTCTCCTTATTTCATCAATAACCAGGACAGCATGTCTGTAGAATTAGAATCACCATTAATGCTGGTTGTTGACAAAAAGATCTCTAACATTCGTGAGTTATTGCCAATTCTGGAAGCCGTTGCTAAAGCAGGCAAACCATTACTGATTATTGCTGAAGACGTAGACGGTGAAGCACTGGCAACTCTGGTTGTAAATAACATGCGTGGCATCGTTAAAGTTGCAGCCGTTAAAGCACCTGGTTTTGGTGACCGTCGTAAAGCGATGTTAGAAGATATTGCTATTTTAACGGGCGCAACCGTTATTTCTGAAGAAGTTGGATTAAACCTGGAAGGCGCAACGCTGGAAGATTTAGGGTCTGCAAAAAAACTTTCTATCACTAAAGAAAATACAACGGTCATCGATGGCGCTGGAGATGTTTCTGGCATCGAATCTCGCGTAGAACAGATTCGTCGTCAGATTGAAGAAACTTCATCGGATTATGACAAAGAAAAACTTCAGGAACGTGTTGCCAAATTAGCTGGCGGTGTTGCAGTCATCAAAGTAGGTGCTGCGACTGAAATTGAAATGAAAGAGAAAAAAGCCCGTGTTGAAGATGCACTTCATGCAACGCGTGCAGCCGTTGAAGAAGGCGTGGTTGCTGGTGGTGGAGTTGCTCTGGTCAGAGCCGCAGCCAAAATTGAAGCATTGACTGGCGAGAATGATGATCAAACCGCAGGTGTTCATATTTTACTACGTGCCATTAAAACACCTCTTCGTCAAATAGTTCAAAATGCAGGCGAAGAAGCGTCAGTTGTACTGAACAACGTTGCCAATGGCGAAGGTAACTACGGTTACAATGCTGCCAACGGTGAATACGGCGACATGATTGCCATGGGTATTCTTGATCCAACTAAAGTCACTCGTAGCGCATTACAACATGCCGCTTCAGTCTCTGGATTAATGATAACTACTGAAGCAATGGTTGCTGACTTACCAAAAGAAGAAGCTGGTGGCGCTCCTGATATGGGTGGCATGGGCGGAATGGGTGGTATGGGCGGTATGCCTGGAATGATGTAAGCATCATTCTTCACTGTTCGTTCTATAAGAAAGGCGCTTTAAGCGCCTTTTTTATTGTCTGTTGGAAAGTGCTTGCCGTTAGTTGCCTTATGATTAATCGGTTGCATTGGGGAGATGGGTTGCTATAAGATGGAGTGGGCAAAGGTAAACAAAAAGTAACTAAAACCTTTCGGCACTGTTAAGTCAGTAGCAATAATTTGTAGCCATTCAGTTCATCTGACAATTAGAAAGTTAAATAGTTAAAGGAGTACTTTTTTAATGCGATATCCTCGTAATTGCATCAATGGAAAAATATTCAGTATTTTACTACTGTCGTGTTTTTGTAGCGGACTAACCAGTGCCAGTACCAACACCAATCTTATACAGGAAAATACTGGAATACTATTTTTTCCCGACCTGTCAAAACAGACAATATCTCTTGAAAAGCAATTCAATATTGAAGCCAGCATTAATTATGATAAAGATCTTTATTATTACCAATGGCCTCAACATGGCTCATGTGGTTTTACCATTAAAAGAAACAAACAAGCTTATGAATTAGCACCAATAATCCCCCCACGAAAATTTCGCAAGCAGAAATATATTGTCTTTAATAATCCTGTTACCAGAAAAGAATGGACTCCCATCAATGGTGTTCCCGTCAGCAATACCATCTGGCAGACATCGGTTTATCAGTCTGATGATAAAAAATTAAAATCGTTGTATAACCTGAATATTGGGGGTTACCCCTGGGGTTTTAATCAGGGATTTTTATTTTTATCATCTGAAAATAATCAGTAACTGAGAAAATTTTTAATTCTCAATTATTCTAGTATCGACAATATTGAAGGCGATGTTATTAAATCATGAATTGCGGGACGTGCAGATAAATCATAGCGATAACCTGAGTTATTTTTAAAATAATAGACTGGAAAATATGACTTTCCGTTAAATTCATCTGGCGAATGATTACCGGGTCGAAAATAAACAATAACTAAATCATTCGATTTAATGTAATGTGTAGGTT
>JADGFG010000104.1 GCA_016743995.1 Kangiellaceae bacterium
CCGCCAGGTTGCCCCATAATTTCTTCAACCGCTTCAATCATCACCGATTTTTCAACTCTTTCCTTGCCTCGGTTTGCCGCTGCCAGTAAAGCACGATCACAAATGGTATTAACAAGGCGTGGCACTCCCTGTGTTCTGTTATGCAGATATTCAACAGACAAGCGTGAAAACAGACTACTATTGCATCCCGCAATACGCACTCGATGAATAATGTAAGCAATGGTCTCTTTTAAACTGAGCGGTCTCAGGTGATAACGAGCAGTCACTCGCTGAGCAAGTTGACGCAATTCTCTCCTGGCCAGTTTTTCCTGCAGCTCAGGCTGACCAACCAGAATAACCTGAAGGAGTTTCTTTTGATTCGTTTCAAGATTAGTCAAAAGCCTGAGTTGTTCCATCACTTCAGTTTCCAGGTTTTGAGCTTCATCAATCATGACAACAACATTGTGTCCATAACCATAACTTCGTAATAAATAATCACTGATGCTATCGGTTAATAATTTAAGACTATTGCTGTTTTTCGGATATTCAATTTTTAGCTCGTCACAAATAGTCGCCAGCAATTCCAGACTATTCAGTTTGGGATTTAACACAAAAGCTAACCGAGTCTCTTCAGGCAGTTGCTGCAATAAACATCGACAAACCGTAGTCTTTCCAGTCCCTACCTCACCGGTTAATAAGACAAAACTCCCGCCTTCCTGTACGCCATAAGTCAGGTGAGTAAGCGCTTCCCGATAGCGATTGCTCATAAACAGAAAGCGCGGATCAGGAGAAATAGAAAAAGGTCTTTCCTTTAATGAAAAATGCTTCAGATACATAATTTCATATTACCGATTTAACAAAACACACAATAAATATAATCTCAACAATAGTTTTATAGTCAAATTATGACAACCTGCGCCAACGATATAATTCAGCGACAACCTGAAAACGCCAGGCATTTACTGGTGATTACAGGCATTTACTGGTGATTAATAAGTATCTATAAAGATAGACTCCTACATCAGATAAAGGCTGACATGTACATAATAAAAGACTGACTCCCATAGATAATACCCATCACCCTTTGCGGAACCCAGACTTTAGAACAAGCTGATTCTATCAAATTTTTACCTATACCGCTTTGATTTGTTCTCAATTACGGGGGTTATCCCTGAACTCCTTGAAGATGCAGGAAACAGTAAGACTATAAGCCATCAGCTTCGAGGCATAGAAGCGATGAACTAGTTATTCTAAATCAAGCTTCTGTAACGAAGAAAATGGTGACTTATAGCCAGGCACTGTTTCCTGCATCTTCGAGGAGTTTGGGTATATACTGTCGCTATCTTAATAGAACTTAATCGGTTAATCAGTGATTACTTACCTTGTTGGCGGTGCAGTCCGAGACAAACTGCTTGACTATCCGGTCATTGAAAAAGACTGGGTCATTGTCGGCGCGACCCCCAAAGAGCTGCTGGATAAAGGCTTCAAGCAGGTTGGCAAAGATTTCCCTGTATTTATTCACCCAAAAACAGGCGATGAGCATGCTCTGGCTCGCACTGAACGAAAGTCTGGCCATGGATATTATGGATTCGAAGTTAACTTTGATAGTAATGTCTCTCTGGAGGAAGATCTGATCCGTCGAGATCTGACAATCAACGCCATAGCAATGACCGAAGATGGGCGCTACATTGACCCCTACGGTGGCAAAGAAGATTTAGAGGCGCGAATCCTCAGACATGTATCTCCAGCCTTTAGCGAAGATCCCCTGAGAGTATTAAGAGTCGCCCGATTTGCAGCCAGGTATGCTCACCTGGGTTTTACCATTGCTCCGGAAACCCTGAAGTTAATGCAAGAAATAACATCTTCCGGAGAACTCAGACACCTGGCTGGAGAAAGGGTCTGGAAAGAGACTTATCGAGCCATTGGTGAAACCTCTCCCGAAGTTTATTTTGAAACGCTAAAATCCTGCAATGCGCTAAAAGACTGGTTTGCGGAGCTCGATGCGCTCTGGGGTATCCCTAATCCTCCACAATGGCATCCAGAAATAGACACTGGCATTCATACCATGATGGTCCTCAAACAGTCGGCCCTGTTATCAGACGATCCGGTCACACGCTTTGCTGCTTTGTGTCACGACCTGGGAAAATCAGAATCCCCAAAAGAAACGTTACCGGGACATCCCGGGCATGAAAAAAGAGGCGTTCCGCTTGTTGGCAAACTATGTAAACGATTAAAAGCCCCCAACGAATACACTCAACTAGCCAAAATTGCGAGTGAATTTCACCTTCATATGCACCGAATTAACGAGTTAAAAGCAACAACGATTGTAAAAATGCTTGAAAAAACAGACGCTTTTAGAAAACCCGATCGATTTCATCAGTTTATTCAGGTTTGTGAAGCAGACTATAAAGGGCGCACCGGTTTTGAACAAAAGCCTTACCCTCAGTCCAGGCTGATGAAAAGTGCGCTGGCTGTTTGTGCCGAGATAGAACCCCGAGAGCTGATTAGCAAGGGGTTCACCGGCCAGAAGCTGGGACAGGAAATTCATCGAGTCCGGGTTGAACGAGTTAAACAGCTAATGCTTGAACCTTGTGATTAATTATTGCTGGCGATAAAAATAGCATAATGATTAATGATTAATGATTAAAACATCATTGCTATAAGCACTGAACCTAAAACCAGTCGATAAATCACAAAAGGTTTAAATCCCACTTTATCCAGAAGCAATAGAAAGAAGTGAATACAGGTCAGTGCTGCAACGGTCGACAGACTCGCGCCCAGAGCAATTAACGACCAGTTAATGGGCTCTGCACTGGTCGTCAGCTCATAAGATAATAATCCGCCAGGCAAAACAATGGCTGGAATTGATAACAAAAATGAAAAACGCGCCGCTGCAGTGCGGGTAAGGCCCAGCATCAGGGCTGCGGTTATGGTAATTCCCGAACGAGAAGTTCCCGGAACCAACGCCAGCGCCTGAGCACAACCGATGAAAATAATATCCTTTACCTTAAGTGTATGTTCATCTCTTATTTCTTTTGATCGGGTATCAGCCCACCATAATACCAGGCCAAAGATGATGGTTGTGGCAGCAATCACCGGTATATTACGGAGATAGTCATCTACAATATCAAATTGACTAAATAACAGGCCAACAAGTCCAACGGGGATTGTTCCCCACAATACAGCCCACGCCAGACGACCATCAGCAGATTTTTCACCTTTAAAAACCCAGCTAAACCATGCATTAAGCATACTGGTAACTTCTCGACGGAAATAAATTAATACTGCGACTAATGAACCCACGTGTACTGCAACATCAAATGCCAGCCCCTGCTCGGCCCAGCCCAGTAATTGTGAGGACAAAATCAGATGTGCAGAGCTGGAGATTGGTAAAAACTCCGTTAACCCCTGAACAATGGCGAGTAATACTGCTTGTAACCAATCCATCTATTATTTTCCTATGCGACCTGTTTGTTAAAATAATTAAATAAGAAGTTCAATTTATTGACTCACATTTTGCTGAGTCACAATTTACTAAGTCATATAGTAAATCAACGCTAACACAATGAGCTGTGCAAAAGTCAGTACCCAGAAGTACAGGCCGGTTAACAACAATTTGCCCATCACTGACTCAGCTTTTTCATTACGTAAACTCAATACCACCGCCGCCACCAGAGAAAGCGCCATCACTGCGAGCAGATAAATTAACCAGGAACTCTGAGCCGCAGCAAATGCCGGTAGACTCACTGGCATCAGTAAAAAAAGACTGAGCCATGAAGAGCCAATTCTGTTGATTGGTTTCTTTTTCATCTGATGTTACTCAAAATTTTCAAAATTAAAACCTGCCTGTGCATTTCCCGGGTGTCTGGGTATACACTCTGTCAGGGTATACACTCAGTTATTCCACATTACTGCATTGCTGCATTTAGCATTGTCATATTTAGCGTTTGTGCCGTTATTGTAATCAAGTCATTACAAAAGTCTATTTACAATCGATATAAATGATCCTGCAAGGCAAATCCTTTAATCGTCTGTTCTGTTTTTTTACCCAACAATAATACTTTTACCACTTCCCCCATCTGTCCTGGAGCCGTCAACTTTTGTACTTGCTGGCTAAATTGATATCGAGGTATATTTTTATTGGTTTTTGCCTGATTAGCAATGACTGGCTCTTCTGGCTTTTGCTGTTCAGTCTGCTGTCTGACGATACCATTTTCAATCAGAAACCCTGACTGTGTGGTAAACCCTTCAACGGCGAGCCCTGCGCTCACAGCAGCCTGTGCTACATCGGTAAAATCTACGTGAGCGGTAATATCCTGAACTCCAACCCGTTGCAACGGATTATCACAACGCTGGTGACGAGAAAAACAACACAAACTGCCTTGCGTACGTTGTGGGTGATAGAAGTCACGCTGTGGATAACCGTAATCAAATAACATCACACTGCCCGAGTTCAGGCAATTTGCAAGACTCTTTAACCAGGGTCTGACTAAAAGTCTTATTTCTGTTTTATAGCCTTCAGCAAAATGATGAGTACTTTGCAACGCTTCAGGCAAATCCTTCTCAGGTACCAGCCCCATCACCTGATAAGATAACTGGCCTTCAGTATGGCTCACCCCCAGATAATGCCAGTTCCCCTGATTCAACTGAATCAGTTCACACGGAATGGCGTCCAGCACTTCATTGGCCAGTATGACCCCGTTAAAACTCTCTGGTAGACCGGAAAGCCAGCTCACTCTATCAAGCAATTGGGGAGCTTTCTGTTGAAGGGTTTGAAACTGCTGTTGCTGTAAAAAGCGACCCGGCTCAAGAATGTAATAGTGTTCAGGTAAAGTATTCATTGCCGATAAAGTTAAGAGTAAATCGGCAGCTAAAATTCCACTACCCGCACCAATCTCTAACAAATTGGGCGAACTTTCCCCCAATGAACCCGATATGGCTCGCGCAATCCCTCTGGCAAACAGATCTCCCATTTCTGGTGCGGTAATAAAGTCCCCCCGCTTACCAAATTTAATCAATTCATTCTGGTAATAACCCAGCGAAGGCGTATACAAAGCCATTTGCATAAAATCAGAAAAGTGAATCGCTCCATCAGCAACATCAATCTGCTCAATGATTTTTTGAGTCAGCTGTGTCTGTATTTTTTCAGCGGTTGCAGATATTTTCATCGGATACCCGTATTACTTGAGCTCACTGGTTCAATCAACTCAATCAGAGACAATATACCCAGCGAGCATTCTATCAATAAATTAACTGGCAAGTTAAACACCGTCGAGCGACAATAGCCTGACGTTCAATTCACAAACTAAAACGCAATGTTCTCAGTTTTTCGCTTTTGCTGCCACGAACAGGCCTGATTCTATGTCCAGACCAACCGTTTTAATTACTGGAGCCGCCAGACGCATTGGCCGAGCAACGGCCCTTGCTTTCGCTAAAAAAGGCTGCAACCTGGTGCTTCACTATAACCAGTCTGAAGCAGAGGCGACAAAGCTGGCTGATGAACTTAATCAGCTCAATGATACCGCTAGCATTACTGTTCAGGCTGATTTAAATGCTGAATCCGCAGCCAGTCAGCTCGTTGACAAAACCCTTAACCACTTCAATCGACTCGATCACCTGGTTAATAATGCTTCTGTTTTCTATCCGACACCATTAATTCATACCCCTGTGGAAAATCTGTCTGCATTTTTAACCACTAACCTGTTTGCACCAGTCAGGCTCATCAATCAGGCCGCCACCGCAATAAAAACCAACAAAGGTTCAATCGTTAACCTTATCGATATTTATGCCGATGCAGGCCTGGCAGATCATAGTTTTTATGTTGCCGCCAAATCAGCGTTAAAAACAATAACCCATGCCTGCGCTCAACGTTTTGCACCAGATATTCGAGTTAACGGCGTTTCTCCCGGAGCAATCCTCTGGCCAGATATCCCTGTTGAACAGGCGAAGAAAAAAGCCATCATTAATCATTCAGCGTTAAAAACACTGGGTCATCCAGAGAATATTGCGGAAACAATCGTTTATCTATGCCTCAACGCCCACTACACCACCGGAAGCATTATCAGAGTCGATGGCGGACGAAGAGACTACCTCTGAAAAAAAGCTATTTCTAAATCAATGGCGTTAACTGCTGGCTCGACCGATCAAAACGACTCCATAATTCGCCGTAAGTCAGCTCTCCTCCGGGTTCAACCAGGTAAGGCGCCAACTCTGCTAACGGCCACAATACATAAGCATTCTCTCTGATTTCCTCTCGAGGCAGCACAATCGGTGTATTACAAACAAGATTTCCATAGAGCAAAATATCAATATCAATCAGTCGAGATGAAAACTTTTCACTGCAGGTAACACGGCCAAGGGTCTGTTCCAGGTCTTTAATCAACACCATCAGGTCGGGCAGAGATTCATCAGTAATCACCTCCGCCACCAGGTTTAGAAAATTATCACCATCAAATCCTATCGCCTGACTTTCAAATGTTTGCGAAAAACGAACATTTTCAAACCGTTCAAACAGCACTTGCTTAGCACTTTCTATATTTACGACAGGCTCAATATTACTGCCCAGACCCAGGTAGACAATCAAGTTTTCTGACCTCGCTCTATACTTACCCCAACACTCTCAGCAATACTGACAGCCCCGGGCTTATTCAATGTTAATGATAACCAGTCGACATTAAAATCTTTCAGAATCATTGCCGCCACCTTTTCTGCGACAGTTTCTACCAATTGATACTCACTGGCTTCAACCATATCATATACGGCATGTGCAATAGCCTTATAGTCTAATGTATCTTTCAACTGGTCTGTATTGGCTGCAGCACGAATATCAGTACTCAACTCAATATCAAAAACCAGTTTTTGCTTTATTTTTCTTTCCCAGTCAAACACACCAATAGTCGTACGTACTTCTAATTGCTTGATAAACACAGTATCCATGAACTTGATCTCCTCTAGCCACCTCAAATAAGAAGCGATTTTATTTAGTTATGGAATGATTTACAATCAGCAGTATCGAAATGCACTTAATCTGGTAGTTTTTACGACACAATGGATGCCATTTTTACCGCTCTTCTTCTATTTGCCTATTTAAGTGGTTCAATTTCTGCTGCGATAATTATTTGTAAAATATTAACCCTGCCCGACCCTCGAATTACCGGTTCACACAATCCAGGCACAACAAATGTCCTGAGGATTGGCGGAAAAAAAGCAGCTTTATGTACGTTGGCCGGAGATCTGTTAAAAACGGCAATCCCAATTATTATTGGCATTTATCTCAATTATTCCCAAATTCAATTATGCTGGCTTGGCGTTTGCGCCTTACTGGGTCACTGTTTTCCAGTCTACTATGGTTTAAAAGGCGGTAAAGGCGTTGCCTGCATGTTTGCTATATTATTATTAATCACACCAGAGCTGGCCGCACTGGTCATTGCCTGCTGGACCGTGCTGGCATGGATTTTCCGCCGTTCTTCTTTTGCCTCAATCATCGCAGCAGTAATAATTCCTGTCGTTGCCTATCATTTTTATGCTAGTTTGTTACTACCTCTGGCCGCGCTATCGGCGGTGGTTGTACTCAGGCATAGAAAAAATATCGCTAACCTGTTAGAAGGAAAAGAACCTCTGATACGCTGACGTTTTGGCTGGTTTTATACCAAACTCCTTGGAAATTTGACTTTATTTTAAAATGATTTAATAACCAGAGACCTTTTAAACCATGATTCGATTTTTACTTATTGCTATTTGCCTGTTCTCACAATTGACCAGCGCTAAAACATCAGTCTGGAAAGTCTCTAAAGACAATATGACAGTTTATCTTGGTGGCACAATTCACCTGCTCAGGGCCGCAGATTACCCGCTCCCGATTGAATATGACAAAGCTTACAAGGCCTCTCAGGTTATTACTTTCGAAACAGATGTCACTCAACTGGACTCCCCTGAATTAATGAAAGAAATGATTTCAAAACTGAGTTATAAAGGTGAAAAAACACTGCAGTCGGAGGTTTCAGCAGAAACTTACAAGGCACTTTCCAGTTACGCACAAAAATCTGGTCTTTCACTAAACTTTTTCAGAAAAGCAAAACCCGGCATGGTTATGTCAACCTTGATGGTAATAGAGTTACAAAAACTGGGTGTTAACCAGGAAGGTATCGACATGCATTATCAGAAAAAAGCCATTAAAGATGGCAAGAAAACAGATTTCTTTGAATCACCGCAGGAACAAATCAATTTTATGGCTCAAATTGGTATTGGCCATGAAGATAAGTTTTATCAGAGCATGATGCTGGATTTTTCTAATACCAATGAACAATTTACCGAACTACTCAAATACTGGCGAGCCGGGGACAGCGACAAACTGGATAAACTGGCTAATCAAAGTATGAAAGAAAAATTTCCGAAATTACACCAGATGTTACTGGTTGACAGGAATAATAGCTGGTTACCTCAAATTGAAAACTACTTTAAAACAAAAGAAGTCGAATTTGTACTGGTTGGTGCCGCTCACCTTATTGGTGAAGACGGCGTTATTCAGCAACTTAAGCAAAAAGGCTATCAGGTTTCACGGTTATAAACCGTTACTATAAACGACGATACTCAAACTCCCGGGAAATGCAGGATTCAGGGAGTTTAGGTATAAACTTAAATTTCAGATAACGGCCAGCGTGGAAACACATTAATTTCATGCTCGTTATCTTTCATAGAACCCGACTTATCTTTTATAGAACCCGACTTATCTTTTATAGAACCCGACTTATCTTTCATAGAACCCGAGTTATCTTCCATAGAATCGGAGTTATCACCTTTCAATAACTGATGACGGCAAAAACCGGCATAGGCAATCATTGCTCCATTATCAGTACAGTACGCTTGTCTGGGGTAATAAACGCTTCCCCCAAGCTCTGTCATCAGTTTCTTTAAGTGCGCCCTCAAAGAAATATTAGCACTAACCCCTCCAGCGACAACCAGACGCTTGTAACCTGTTTGTTTCAAGGCTCTTTTTGACTTAATAGCCAGCGTATCTATCACGGCGTCCTGAAATGCCAGTGCTATTTCTGCACGAGCCTCCCGCGTATCAGGCGTAGCCATCACTCGATTGGCAGCAAAGGTTTTTAACCCACTAAAACTGAAATCCAGCCCTGGTCTGTCGGTCATTGGTCTTGGAAAGCGAACCTCTGTTCCTTTACCTTCAGTAGCCAGTTTGGCCAGTAGTGGTCCCCCGGGATAATCAAGCCCCATTATTTTCGCTGTTTTATCGAAGGCCTCGCCTGCAGCATCATCGATGGACTCTCCTATGATTTCATATTGACCAAGCGCTTTCACATCAACCAGCATTGTATGCCCACCAGAAACCAGCAAAGCCAGAAAAGGAAATTCCGGCGCTTTATCTTCTAACAGCGGCGCTAATAGATGTCCCTCAAGATGATGTATGCCAATAGTCGGTTTCCCCCAGGCATACGCCAGACTTTTAGCAACCGTTGCACCAACCAGTAATGCTCCAATTAAACCCGGCCCCTGAGTATAGGATAGTGCCGTTATATCTTCTGGCTGACACTGTGCTTCCTGCAGCGTTGCGTTAATCAACGGAATAATTTTACGCACATGATCTCGAGAAGCCAGCTCTGGAACGACTCCCCCGTACTCTCGATGAACTTTCACCTGAGAATACAGCTGGTGCGCAATAATCCCTTGTGACTTATCATAAATAGCGACACCAGTCTCATCACAAGAACTTTCAATACCTAATATTCGAACTCGATCCACACCACACCCTGAATACAAAATTAATATGATCAGCAACAATACTGTTTAAGCCAGCTAGTCTGACAAGTCAGTATAAAAAAAGAGCGTGAATTATGCCAGAAACACCGACTATACCCAAACTCCCTGAAAATAAGCACTTGATTAGATTTGTCTGGTCTTTGATCTGAGAACTCTTATAAAATTATTCCAGAAAGTAACTGAATAGTTTTGCATTCAACTGAAAAAAGCAGTAGAATCTGCGCCCTCGTCTATCTTGACGAATTTTTAACCGTAATTAAATAAACATGCTCAATATGAGCCAAAGCCAGGATAAATTTAAATGCCAGCAGTTAAATTGAAAGAAAACGAACCTTTTGATATTGCTCTTCGTCGTTTCAAGCGTGCTTGTGAGAAAGCAGGTATTCTATCTGAAGTACGTCGTCGTGAGCACTATGAAAAGCCAACTGCGGTTCGTAAGCGTAAGAAAGCAGCAGCCGTAAAACGCGCGCTTAAAAAAGCCTCTCGCGATCAGATAAAAAGAAAGCGTTTATACTAAAATATGATGCAATTGCCTGTTATTCATTAGCAGGCAATCGTTATTGAACGACGAACAATCCCTTTATCTATGCTTGTTTATAGCATTTGATAAGATCGTTTATCATTATATCCATCAATTTAACAGGTGAGTTCAAATATGTCTGAGTTGTTAGCGCAAATTAAGGAAAGCATGAAAGTTGCCATGCGTGCCAAAGAAAAAGTGCGCCTGACTGCTATTCGTATGTTGCTCGCTCAGATAAAACAGATGGAAGTCGATAACAGGGTAGAGGTTACAGACACCGATATTCTTGCCATTCTCGATAAGATGATTAAACAACGTCGTGATTCTATCAGTCAGTTTGAAGACGCTGGTAGAAATGAACTGGCAGATATTGAAAAAATTGAAATTGAAGCGCTTCAGGAATTTATGCCGCAAGCATTAACAGAATCGGAAATTTCTGCGCTGATTGATGCTGCCCTGAAAGAGAGTGGCGCTGAATCCATGCGCGACATGGGAAAAGTGATGGCAATTTTAAAACCCCAGATGCAAGGACGTGCAGACATGGGCGCTGTCAGCGGTCAGATTAAAACCAGACTCAATTAAAATTGACGCAACAACGTCGTTTTACAAGCCGTTCTGCCAGAAACAGTTTAATCTGATAATTGCATTTTCATTCCCCTTCAGTGCAATTTGCGTTTATACTCAACTCTTCTATTGAGTCAGTAAATCGGTTTAAAACACAACCAGCATTTAATAACAGAGAATTTAGCTAAAATCTATCTTCAGTAATGATAAACTACCCTGCTTTGTGTATTAACTCAAAATAAATCAACAAGTTATAAGCTAATTGATATGGCCGGACGTATTCCGCAATCTTTTATTAATGAACTGGTCGCCAGAACTGATGTGGTGGACATCATTGATCGTCGAGTCACTTTAAAAAAGTCCGGTCATAATTACACCGCCTGTTGCCCTTTTCACAATGAGAAAACCCCCTCTTTTTCCGTTAACCCCGATAAACAATTCTATTATTGTTTTGGATGTGGAGCGAGCGGTAACGCATTAACCTTTTTAATGGAATATGAAGGCCAGGAGTTTGTAGCCGCGATCGAAGATTTGGCAGCTCAGCTAGGTATGGAGATCCCGAAAGAAGCTTATTCGGAAGAACCACAGCGACAACATGAATATCATGATCTCTTCCCGCTAATGGAATCCGTGTCGCAGTATTATCAACAACAGCTAAAATCTCACCCCAATGCCGAAAAAGCCATTAATTATCTGAAAAACAGAGGCTTAAGTGGGGAAATAGCCAAACAATACGGCATAGGGTTCGCCCCCGATGAATGGCAAAACCTGACAACCCTGAAAAATCAGTCAGAAAACCTGCAAAAAGACCTTATCGAAACAGGCATGATGTTAAAAAACGAAAAAGGTCACACCTATGATCGCTTTCGCGACCGTATCATGTTTCCTATTCGTAACCGTCGAGGACAGGTTCTCGGTTTTGGTGGGCGTGTTATTGACCAGGGTGAACCCAAATACCTGAACTCCCCGGAAACAAGTTTATTTCATAAAGGCAAAGAGCTCTACGGCATCTACGAAATGCGTCGGCAGTTACGTAATATAGAACACGTAATTATTGTAGAGGGTTATATGGATGTTGTCGCTCTTGCTCAGTTCGAAATATACAATGCGACAGCTACTCTGGGAACCGCTACTACTAGTGACCACTTACAAACATTGTTCAGACTCTGTAAAAAGATTGTTTTTTGTTTTGATGGCGATAAAGCGGGTAAAGCCGCAGCCTTAAGAGCTTTAAAACATGCCCTGCCCATGGTCAGGGATACTCGCGAAGTTAGAATCATGTTTTTACCTGATGGTGAAGATCCAGACTCACTGGTACGAAAAATTGGCAAAGACGCCTTTGAAGAACGTGTCGAAAGCGCAATCACCCTGTTTGATTACCTTATCAATCACTTGAAATTTCAGGTTGATATGGATACTTTCGAGGGTCCTGCACGAATGGTTCATCTGGCAAAGCCTTATTTTCAGGAAATTACCGATCCGGTATTGAGCGCTCGTTTTTTAAGCCGTTTATCTCAAATGGCCGGGCTTAGTGAAGCCCAGTTAAATGAAGTACTGCAAAAAGATAATGCTAACCGCACTACCCCTGAAAAAAGACAGGCTGAATATCGGCAGCCAGCGGAAACCCGAGCAGATAACCCTGTCTCAGAAAAGTCATCAGACAATACCAACAACAATCAGTCAAAAAATAAAATACCTTTCAGACGCGCAATTTCTCTATTATTACAATACCCGGATGCTTTTCCCGCGGCCAATACCAGCTGGCTGAAAAGCATCACAGAACCCGGTGCTATTATTCTTTATGAAATGCTGGAGCTAACCCGAGAAAATGAAGGTATGACGACGGCTATGCTCATTGAAAACTGGCGTGGCAGGCCAGAAGAGCCACACCTTAATAAATTAGCGATTACTGAGTTACATATTAAGGAAAATAATGCAAATTCAGAACTTTGCGACATTATAAAGCGCTTAGAACGAACTTACGTGATTGATCAATGCGATACTCTCATCAACAAATCAAAAAAGCAGCCACTCTCTCAGGAAGAAAAAGAAACCTTAAAACGCCTTCTACAGGCCAGTCAAAATGGATAAAGTTGAATTTGCTCAATTATTTAACAATTTCCAACGACTTTCTGGTTAGTGTTCTTGCTGAATAAGGGCTAGACTGTGTATAATTGGCGGTTCCGTGTTCTCAGAGTCATATTTATTTAATGAATATTGGCTGAAACTTTTGAGTCTGATTTAAGGTTTAATTTAATGGCAGAAAATTCCAATCCGGCGGTAGTATCTCAGCAGTCTCAGCTGAAGTTATTGATTAGTCGTGGTAAGGAGCAAGGTTACCTCACATATGCTGAAGTTAATGATCACCTTCCACCAGATATTGTCGACCCCGATCAAGTAGAAGATATTATCAGCATGATCAACGACATGGGAATACAGGTCTATGAAACAGCACCTGAAGCCGATGCTCTGTTGATGAACGAAAATTCAGCAACTGATGATGAAGCTGCAGAAGAAGCAGCAGCAGCTCTGGCCAGTGTTGACAGTGAATTTGGTAGAACAACTGATCCAGTTCGTATGTATATGCGAGAGATGGGAACCGTTGAGCTACTGACTCGCGAAGGTGAAATTGAAATTGCCCGTCGCATTGAAGACGGCATACGTCAGGTACTTGCCTCCATCGCTGAATATCCAGAAACAATTACCACTATTCTGGACGAATATGATCGTTATGTTGCCGGCGAAATAAAGTTAACCGATATTATTACAGGTTATGCCGATAGCGAATCAGAAGCTGCTATGGCCGCCAGTCATGTTGGTTCAGAAGTCCCTGCAGAAGAACTCGCAGACGAAGATGCCGACGTAGAAACCGATGACGATGACGATGATGAAACCAACCTTGGGCCCGACCCAGAGCTGGCAGCAGAACTTTTTGCTCAACTTCGTAAAAATTTCGATAAAACGCTCTCATCCATCAATAAATACGGACGAAAGCATAAAACGGCCGTTAAACATATTGATGAAATGAAGGAAACATTCCTTAAATTCCGTCTGTTACCTAAAATGTTTGATCGTCTGTCCCATAAAATGCGCAACCGAATGGCAACGCTACGTACTCAGGAACGCCTGATTATGAAACTGGCGACAGAAAAAGCAAAAATGCCACGCAAAGATTTTATTCGTAGCTTCCCGGGTAATGAAACCAATACTAAATGGATTGATTCAATTCTTGAGCAGGAAACTGACTACAAAGACAAGCTGGAAGAGTTTGCGGAAGATATCATCCGTTGTCAGAATAAAATGATAAAAGTTGAGCTGGACAGTAACCTGACCACTTCAGAAGTCAAAGAAACCAATAGAAAAATGTCAATTGGTGAAGCGAAAGCTCGCCGAGCCAAAAAAGAGATGGTTGAAGCAAACTTACGACTGGTTATCTCTATTGCTAAAAAATACACAAACCGTGGCCTTCAATTCCTTGACCTTATCCAGGAAGGAAACATTGGTTTAATGAAAGCTGTTGATAAATTTGAGTATCGTCGTGGGTATAAGTTTTCAACTTACGCGACCTGGTGGATCAGACAGGCAATTACTCGTTCAATCGCCGATCAGGCCCGTACAATACGGATTCCGGTGCACATGATTGAGACGATCAACAAGCTAAACCGTATTTCTCGTCAGATGCTGCAGGAAATGGGTCGAGAAGCTCAGCCTGAAGAACTGGCTGAACGAATGGAAATGCCTGAAGACAAAATCAGAAAAGTCCTGAAAATAGCCAAAGAGCCTATTTCTATGGAGACCCCGATTGGTGATGACGAAGATTCACATCTGGGCGACTTTATTGAAGATGGCAATCAAGACTCTCCAATAGACTCAGCAACATCAGAAAGCCTGCGTGAAGCCACTAAGACCGTACTCTCAGGTTTAACAGCCAGAGAAGCGAAAGTACTCCGGATGCGATTTGGTATTGATATGAATACCGATCATACCCTGGAGGAAGTCGGTAAACAGTTTGATGTAACCCGTGAGCGTATTCGACAAATCGAAGCAAAAGCGCTGAGAAAATTACGTCATCCGACACGTTCCGATCGCTTAAGAAGTTTTCTTGATGAATAATTTCTAAGTTTTTAACAGAAACTTAGACACTTAAAAAGAGCCGAAAGGCTCTTTTTTTATATGACAAATACTAGCTTCGCTCTTAAGTTTGGGTATAAACAAACAATTATTCAGCTGATATTATCCTGAAAACATCGAATTCAGACATCGATTTCCGATTTATATGCGACCTAATCCTCTTAAATTTTCTTTAATTTACAATTACTTAATTATAAAACACGAAAACTTCTCATAAAATGAGATGTTTTCCTATACTTAGCCTTAAGTCCCCTTAAATTAAGAGCACACTGAAAATGAATTTATTGATGAAAAGCGTTTGTATCTTATCTTTTGCCTGCCTGTCTACAGTCAGCGTGGCAGGAGATAAAAAAATCTCGCCAATGGATATTGCAGGAGCTAAAACAGTAACAGCGCAAGAAGCAAAAGCGCTGTTTGACAAAGGCGTTGCTTTTATTGATGTTCGCAAAGACAAAGACTGGCAGGCTGGCCGTATTCCTGATGCAATTCACATTAATCTGAAAACAAACTATTCAAAAGACAGTTTATCTAAAGAAGTAAAAATGGATGAAAAAATTGTCATTTATTGCAATGGTGAAACCTGCATGCGCAGCTCAAAAGCCTCTGCCAAAGCTGTAGACTGGGGCTTTAAAAATGTCTTTTATTTTCGAGATGGATTTCCCGCCTGGAAAAAAAATGGCTACCCGGTTGAGTAACACCAGTTAATCATAATGTTACCTGAGCACAAATATGAAGGTTATTCCCTTTACACCTATTTAAGGGAATAACAACAGGAACAGCACAACAATTAATTATTGAACGCAGGAAACACAATGGGGCTTCGACTAAAAGTAACTTTTAGTGCAATTCTAATTCTCCTGGTAACGATCGCTGTGATGGTGACATCGTTTTATTTTTCACACCAACAAGTTCAGCAGCAGTTTTTTACGGCCTCTCAAAAAGGTATGTCATTACTCTGGAATAATATTATTTCTAGTGAAATTGACAAAATGGAACCTGGTACCCGAAGCATTGCAAGAGACAGAGCCACAAGAAAGGCATTAAAAAATAACGACCAGAAAGCACTCAGAGAAAATGCTATTACTACTTTTAACTTATTAAAGAACTCTTCGCTTATTGACCGTATGCGGATGGTTAATGTTAATGGCCAACTAGTATTTTCCGAACCAGCAGCAAATGGACCTTCATCGACAAAACTCATTTCATTGGCTAAAGATACGGGAAAAGTTCAAAAAGGCCTCTCGGAAGATAATGGAAAAATTGTTGCTACCTTTGTATTCCCAATCTACAGCAGAGGAAAATATATCGGTTCAGGACTATTTATGAAGGAGCTTAATCAAGCACTGAAAGACTTCAAAAATAACCACCCATCAGAGTTAATTATACTTGGAAATTCCCATACCCCACTCTATTCCACAA
>JADGFG010000105.1 GCA_016743995.1 Kangiellaceae bacterium
AAACATATCGCACTTTTCGGGGGAGACAGCAAAACAGGCAAGGAAATTTTATTTCAAGCACTGAGTCTTGGATATCATGTTACGACACTTGTCCATAGCAATGACACCATTGAATTTTCCAACCCAAACCTCACGGTTATAGAGGGCAACCCAATGGTTGATAAAGATGTTTGCAAAACACTGGCGAACGCCACCATTGTTATGATTACACTCAATATATCTATTTCATCCAGCCTTTCCCACTCCTCAATTATAAAAGCACCGGATTTATTTCGAATTTCATTGAGAAATATAATTGAAAACATGAAGCAAAATTATATTGAACGAGTAATCAGCTTATCAGCCTGGGGTGTTTACGACAGTTACGATGACATTAACCAGTTTCAAAAATTTTTAATTAACTATTCAAGGCTCGGCGTTGCAATTCAGGGACATGAAGAACAGGAAAAAAAATTGAGAGAATCGGAGCTTCAGTGGACTGCGGTCCGATCGGTACAATTAAAAAGCCATGGCTATCAGAAAGGCCTCATTGTAAGACATAAAAATAAAAACAAATTAAAAACAACCGTTGGACGAAAAGACGTTGCGAGATTTATGATTGATATCATTAATAAGCCAGAATACTATCAACAAACTCCCGCAATATCTAACTGTTAGCAATGCAAGTAATAACACCAGGAGATAAAACGTCATATAAAACGCTAACCAGGCCATAGTTTTATCGTTATTCGTTGTAGCGGAAACTAATTAGTCACTCAGTGCCTTCAATACCCAGACTAATTTCAATGTACAACTAATTTCAATATACCCAAACAGCACAAGAGGAAATTTTAACTGGTAATAATCCGCTCCATTACACTAATATTCTGTTTTAAATCATCTCGAGCTGGATTGATAGCCAGTGCCAGTCTTAATAACTTAATTGCATCAATATAATTTTTTTGATCAATATATATTTGCGCCTGTCCAATATATGCTCGCTCCGCATAATGTTTTAAAGTCGCGGCTCTGATATAAAGCATTTCAGCCTGAATCAACTGGTTAAGGCCATAATAGTGCTGAGCCAACGCAATCAGCGCATCGCCATTGGCAGGGTCTTGTTTAATAGAACTTTCATAAAGCCGAGTTATCTCAATTTGAGTCCGCCCTGGTAATCTGGCTTCATGTTGGTACAACTTGCTGCGTTGCGCATTATTTAGCTTGCTGGCATATCTTTTTATTTGCGCCAATAACTGGCGGACCTCATTCCATTGCCGTTCGTAAACGAGTCGAGAAACCACGGGCTCAATCGCATCAAAATAACTGGAATCACGCTTTAGAACGAATAATATTAGCTCAACCGCCCTTGCCAGGCTTCCGTGTCTGATGTGCAACTGAGCGGCAACCACTTTATTTTGTAGATTATTTTCACCCAGTCGTATTGCCACTTCAAGGCTGGACAGTGCTTCCACAAGATCTCCGCTATCAAGCAGTAGCTTTCCTTTCTGCAACCATAAACTTTTGTCCTCTGGCGAAGTATTAAGCATTTCGCTGATTAAAGCCATTGCGCTCTGACTATTTTTTGAACTCACCAGGCAGTGCAATAAACCTTTTTGCCATTGTTTATTCTCAGGATCCAGTAACATCGCCTGCTGGTAACCAGCAATTGCAGACCATGGGTTATTTAACTGCAAATTAATATAAGCCAGGCTACCGGATAACTGCGCATCAGATACACCCGCTCCAATAACCTTAATCAAATGTTTTTGTGCCTGCTTATATTTTTTCTGTTGAATATAAATAATAGCCAGATTTCTGTGTGCCCGAATAAAATCTGGCAACCGTTTAATGGCATTAGTTAATGCACGTTCGGAATCAGCCCATCGTTCCAGAGCAAGGTAAATTTGTCCTTTTATAAGATACAGTGCCGGGCTCATTTCACTGAGCCCGGCACTCTCTATAGATGACAACGCTTTTACGTAATCTCCTTTATCCAGTAATTTACGTAATATCTTTGCTAGTGACTGTTCCTGTGGTTTCAATCGCGCGTCTCTTTGCAATAATGGAGTGTTTCCAGCTTTAACTGACCATCGAAGCGGACTTAACTGAATATCCATACTATGAAGAAAAGGCTCATTTTTATATTCAGACACCCCGGCCGCAACCATCTGGTGCCATATCATATCGACTAAAGCAAACAATAATATTAGCAAAACGGATGTTGCAACTTTATGTTCTGACATTAAATTCAACTCTTATTAAACTCTACAGGCCATATAAATCTTGCTTTAACAGGTACTCCATTTTTTTCAGGTACTGAAAAACGTGAAAGCCTTACTAATTTTTCAACGGACCTTACTAATTCAGGATAGGGTGTCTGTTTAATGGCAATCAAGCTGATGCGACCATTTTCATCAATAAAAACATCAAGTAAAACTTTTGCATTGGTAATCCCCCTGATTGCCAGGTTACGCGGAAACACTACCTTTGCGCGGGTTAACAATACAGGCGTACTGTCCAGCTCACTTAAACCCGATGCCTGCCAGTCAATCGACAGATTAAAATCAGCCGGTTTGATATCTGGCCGCAGATTTTCAGGTTGAAAGTGTGACGTTTTCAACGTTGCTTTCTGCTTAATATTAACAAGAGCCAGTATTGGGGTTTTCTCCTGATTATTTAACTGAATGTCAGGCCCGTACACTAAACTTTGATTAATTTCTGACGTCGACAAATCAGGGGGAGGCAAGGCAACTTCTACCTTGCGAACGACTAGCTCTGAATCGCTCAGAAGAAGTTTCTCTGAAACAAAAAATAATTGATAAATCAGTAATGACATCAATACCAGTGTGCAAACCAGTGCATAAACCTGAAACCGATTAACCCTGAAAAATATAATTTCATTCATCAATTTAACTCAGTAATTCTCGTATTCTGCATTGTTATCTGACTAGTGTTGCAATATTAACCGTTTGAGCGCCAGCCAGTTTCGCTTCATCAATGACCTTCACCAATAACTCTGTTGTGACACTTTTGTCTGCCTGAATAACAATACTTCTCTGACGTTTTTTTAATAGAGATAGCAGGGTATTCCGAATACCAGAAATCCCAATGAACTGGCCATCATAAACAACTTTTCCCTGAGCGGTTACTGCTAAAAGAATAATATTATTATTCAACTGGCTACTCGTTACAGCTTGAGGTTTATCAACTTCCACACCCGCTTCTCTGACAAAAGCAGATGTCACAATAAAAAATATTAACAGGATAAAAACCACATCAATTAGCGGAGACAAATCGATTGTATTCTGATTTTGCTGTAAACGATGTTGTAAACTTTGACGCACTAATCACTCCTGCTTTGAATGTAAATGCTTTAAACGTAATTGTTTCAGGTAAGATAATAAAAGCCAGGCGGGAATAGCAACAACGAGCGCAAACTGAGTCGACTCCATAGCACCTGACAGTTCCGTTGTTAGCTGGAACGTATCCCCTTTATTAGCAATCGATCTGAACATTGCTGTTACTCCCTGTATAGTTCCAGATAACCCAAGCAAAGGTAACACGGCAATCGCTTTTTCACAGGGTTCCAGCCAACTCGCAGATAATAAGGAATAATCATCAAAATAACTTCGCAGCAGGTAGTAAATCAACACCTGATAGATTCCTCCCCCCAACAGAGCAATACAGCAGATAATCGTATTATCGAACAGGATTGTAAACACCGCTCATTGCCCTGTCTTAAGTTGACTGAGATTGACACTACAAGATTCCAGTTGTGCATAATAACTTTTTACTTTGCGAGATAATAACGCATGCAATAATAAAGCAGGAATAGCGACAACCAGCCCAAACTCTGTGGTTACCAGCGCTTGTGATATTCCACCCGATACAGCGGCGGGATCACCAGCACCAAATATTGTCATCAGTTTAAAGGTTTGAATCATTCCACTCACAGTACCTAACAACCCCAGCAGCGGAGAAACGGCTGCAATGACCGCAACGGCACCTAACCAGTATTCCAGATAATTTTTACAATCCAGTAACTTCGAATACAATTTATCATCACGTTTCTGTCCAACATCTGTCTCCAGAGCGATTTTAATCAACGATTTTTGCATTCCTGACGCTTTTTCAAGCCAATGCAGATTTTCATTTTTCTCCTGAAGACTTCCCTGCCCGACCCGCTTAAAAGACGTAGCCAGCTCTTCAACAAGGTCAGCGTTGATTATTGGTAGTCTTAACAATTGAATGGCTTTTCCAGCAGCAATAAGTACTGCAATAACTGCAAATGCCAATATAGGAAAAATCCAGATCCCTCCCATTTTGATATACTGTATCAAGCTCACTTTTTGTTTTGATATTTTAATGGCTTTGGTTAAAGAAGGATCCAGAAATAAACTCCCGGCTCCATCAGCTAGTAATTTTTCCATCTCCCCGACTGCTGACTTTGGTAATTCCAGCACGACCTTGTACCAATTTTTTTCCCGGTTAAGAAATCCGGAATGACTTTCGTCTTTTTCATTTTTGGTTGTCAGATACCAGCTTACCGGACCAAGCGATAAAATACTGGCCATTGTAATCTCACCATCAGACATCAACACTTTTTGACGCTGCCATGAAGGATAAAGCCGCTGATTTAGCGTTTCGATAAATTTTGTCATTCGGTTAATCTGCTCTTCAAAACTCCCTTTTAACCCAGGCTGATCCATCTCAATATCAGCCTGATTAATCGAGTTGGTTCGAATAAACTGCATTAGCTGGTCTTGTTGAAATTGGCTCTGTTCTCTCCAGGATTTTAATCTCTTCTGTAGCTGCTGAAGACTGAACGTCTTTTCATCCTGTAATCTCTGAGAAATACCGGCCTGCTCTCGTAAATCCGCAACTTCATTTTCCAACTTTCGAATACGAGTAGCCAGCTTCAATCGTAACTGACTGATATTTTTTTGCATTTTGTCTAATCGTCCCTGAGCGCTCCTGATATCTTTAAGAACGCCTTCTTCTATAGCAAAAGCGCAAAGCTCAAAAGGTCTGAGAAACAAACAGGCAACCAATATTAATACTGCTGATTTACTCATGACTTTCTCCTGAAAATAGAGAAAACGGAAGTCTTACAAAGTCAGGATCAGCCTGCCCCTTTATGATTGCAATAGCGTTTTTAACGGCCTCTGAGTCAACCTTTGAGTCAGCAACCCAACGCCAGCCATTTTTTTCAGGAAAACCTCGTCCGGTATAACGACCATCTAATGAGGTATACCAGGCATAAGACAAACCGAGATAAAGCTGATCAACCATTATCTCTTTGCCATCAGCTAACACCAGATTCGTCTGAAAGCTACTGACCCGTAGATCGAAGTCATTCAACTTTTGTAGTAACGTCAATAAAGTACTTAACTGAACCGAGGTATCATTACTGCTTAAATCTGAATCAGAGGTGATGCCAGACCATAACTGACTCAATGGCGGTGGCAATTGATTCTGTAACTTTATTATTTCATGGATTTCACTTGCCAGAACCTGTTTCAAGTGCTTTTGTTCCGTTTCCATCTGAGTTTGAGCCTGTGAAAGCGCCGCTCGCTCTAATGCAACTTTGCTCTGACTATCAGCTTCTTTGTGAATAACAGCCTGTAGCTTTTCTTTTTCTTTCGAAAGTAAAGCAATGCGCTGCCTGAGTATCGGTTCCTGTTGCCGCCAGGTTTGCGATAACGCCTGATTTTGTTGCTCAATACTCAACCAGCGCTTAATCAATTGCTCAGCCTGTTGACTGTTTACGCGCCCTGCTCTGTGACTGTTACTCGCGCTATCATTATTGTCTCCCTTACCAGTCTGGCTGGCAGTCATTACGCCTGAAATAATGAGGAACAGAAAAAATTTCTGGACAGGCAATAAACTGAGTAATTTTGTCATGATAATTAAATATGATTAAATTCGACGGACAACAATCCAGATAAATGATTGATTACAGCAGACCTTACCAAAAACAGGATAACCCAGACTCTCAGAAACAGCCTTGATCCATTCAGTACAAAATATAGCAGTACAAAATATAAAATAAGACAGAGTCAGGACTCTAAAATCTGGTACCCGCAACCCGCAATAATCGACAGCGTTATAAAAAAGAAAGTAACAGTTTGCTCGCCAGTAAGCAACTATTTAATTCTGTAACTCGACTTAAGTATTCAAAAAAACAAAGTCGTTAACAGAAACCGAATTTTATTCAGAAAAGATCACTCAGAATTCACTCTCGAGGTAACACAAATAAAATATCGCAATGAATAATAAAATTGAGATTATAGTAAAACAGAAAGATTGATGGAATTTATTGAGTTTAAGCAGAGTTGTCAACAAAACACTGTATCCGGTAATTTGGGCATCATCCTGACACCCAGATTATCATTGCTGATTTTTTATGGTCCGCTTAATACACTCAATGATTAAGAAGAACAATAAACCGATCAGTTATTTCGCATCCAGAAAACGAACGTTTAACAAACCTTCATTATGCGGATTGTTCACTTCTCCCCCTTCCTTGTCAGGCTCATTAGTATAACTGGATGGCGCAATGGCATTATCCACTAACATCTGACGCACGTTCAGGTAAGCTGAATAATCCATTTCTTGTGGAAATTTTTCTAATATCAGTGCTACAGCACCTGCAACAGCCGGAGAAGCCATAGAAGTTCCGCTCATGGAGGTCGTTGCATGGGTTCGATTGAGAGAAAGCACTTTTCTTCCAGGTGCGGCAATAGTAACCACGCCTGTATCTTTATCGCTCCAGTCATTACTGCCAACGCCATAATTACTAAAGTTAGTAAATACAGCTTCTCCACTTGAAGGTTGATAGCTAGTATAAGAACTCACGGTTATTGTTGAGTTATATCCAGCAGGACTATAATCAGCGGCATCATCCGAAGAGTTTCCTGCAGCAACCACAACCACCATACCTTGCAGGGCAGCGTTACAGTAAGATTCTGCTACTGCATTCTCTCCCACATAACCTTCAGCACTACAGCTTCCTGGAGGTTGTTCGGCTTCACCACCAAGGCTAAGATTAGCAACGGCAGGTTTACCACGGCTTAGCATGTCAGAAACCGCCCAGTTTAACCCGGCCAGAATAGACGACCCAGGACAGCGCCCTGCTTTAGTGCAAACCTTTATCCCGTGAACAACTGCTTCAGGAGCAACGCCCAGCGCATTTATTTTATTATCTCCAGCAGCAATCGTTCCCGCAACGTGTGTACCATGACTATGGTCATCAGAATAAGGTGCTGGACATAAAGACAGATCTTCTGCCCAGTGACAGGTTTCTGCAGCAAAAGATTTTCCTACTCGACCTTTAAAATCATTCTGATTAATGTCAATCCCGGTGTCAATCACATACACATGCTGATCCTTACCTTTATATTGCGAAGTACTGGAACCGGACTCAAGCGGTGCTTGTGGAGAAATCTGAGGCCAGTCAGCAATCAATCGCTTCTCTCGATAAGTTCTGTTTCCGGTCAACTCTTCATCGTCATCATCGTCGTCATAAAGATGATAAATTTTGTCTTCATAAACCCCTGCAACATTCGGATCATTTTTCATCTGTTCCAGCTGTTCACGAGTTAACTCTGCAGCAAATCCGTAGTAAACATTATTATATAAATGAGATGCATCAATTTTATTGTCTCTCACAAATGATTCAACAGACTGCTTTCTTTCTATACCTTGCGCCTGATGAACTTCATACGCATTCTGCTGAGTAGCAGACACTCCATCTCGAAGCGTAGTCTGACGACTCATCGCAAAAGGTTTATCTGCATTCTTTAATTTGACAACCACACGAAAAGTTTCGGCTGAGGTTGCAATAGTGCTCAACGACGATAACACTGCGAATACAAGGCTTTTCATTACTAATTTTTTTGATTGAATTTTCATTTTAAAATCTCCTTAATCCCATTTTATTTTACGAACGTTGAAAGAACGTCGTGATTAAACATAACAGACAAATGGTCAGGCAAAGCAATCTCCATTCCGTTTTTAAAGTGCAGTTTTAAATCTGTAATGGTCATGTTCTGAGTGTTATTCAGTATTGCATTAATCAGACTTTTAGTTGCAGGTTGATTAGTAATTGTAATACCACGAAGACCAAACTCGCTGATATTAACCTTTAATCCAAACCCATCAACTTTCATCACCTGTCCGCCTGACTCGATAGCGCTCACAGAAAGCTCCAGATTGTTCAAACTACCACCTGAGCCAACTAAAGTACTAATCAGTTGAGAAGCATTTTTTACTGTCGATTGAAGATCCCAGTCCGCTTCATCAATCTCTGTTACGGGTTTGTTTAACACGAGTAACATGCCCGGTGAGATCCATTTTCCATCTTTATCCAATGGTTGACTTCTATCCAGGTTGTCCAGCCCACCATTTGCTGTTGGATCAGTATCTGTGGCTATCCAGTAGCGTTCAAAATGACCTCCAGAAAATCCAGTCGAATGTTGCAAATCTTCGCCAGTAGGGTAAACACCATCTCGGTAAGGGTAAGAATCAGTAACAACATTTCGATAACTGAAAATTTTTATTTTTGATTCAAAATCATCTTCCGTCCAGTTACTATTGTCATACTCGGATGAGTAGATATAAGTACCGTCGTAAGTATCGCCAAAACCAGCAATAACAAGGTTAAGCGTTGGCATAAACGCTTCCTCTGATGTTTTGTGCCCCGGGTGGCCGGGATAATCCGTATAAGTACAGCCAGATAAAACAAAAAACAAGATGGAAAGTTTTAATATTTTTTTATGTACATTAAGCATATCAATCTCCTTGTGACTACGTCGCTTTCACCTGTTAATGATTCAAGCGATAATCATAATTTAATAAGGGGGTAACACAGTCAGAATCACTAGCTTATTCTATTGACTGCAAATTTATTCCAGAACTCAAACCACGATAATCTTCAGGTAACAACAAACATCAATTTACAGCTTGCAAACAGACATCAGATACAATCGAAACAACACATCAATAAATCAAGGAACAAAAAAAAACTATCACAGCATTTTCAGATTTTCTATATTTTTCTGGCATTTTTATTGAATACAAAATAACATCTCAAAATAAAAAATAAATTTACAAAATTTTCAGTGACAACTCTTTTTCGAAGTGATAAAAAGAATAATACTTCTTAAAAAAAATATACTTCGCGGAGATAAATATCATTACCAATTTCATTATTTTCACACTCCTTATTTTCACGCTACAATCCAATACAGAGCTAAGCTCAAAAAATAAATTTTTATTAACAAACAATCAAAACAACATTCATGACATTCAATATAAAACTCATAACATTCCGCTAAATTCAGTCACTATAAAATATAATAACGCGACAAAGAAAACGTTAGATCAAAACTCAACTTATATAGAATATCCATTACGCTTAAACTTAAATGAACTCCACAAGCTTGCAATAAAATACAATCTGTCAAACCAGGAGCAAAGACTTTTAATTCAAAATGCAGCCAGGCAACTTAATTTATTTTCAGAAAAAACATTTTTAGAAAAAATAAAGAACGAGCTTAACTACCCGATTAATGACATCGAATATATTGCACTGAACAATTCAGTCATTCTTCGGCATCAGAAAAGTAACAAATCAAACACGCGTAATAATAACCCAGCAACAAATACTTCGATTAAGTTGAACAACAAAACCAATCAAACTCAATCAAATGTCACAGTAGCACTGCTCGATTCTGGCGTTAGCTTACAACACGAAGCATTGGAAGCGCTTTCAGTAACACAATATAACCCGAAAGATAATAGTTTCCATCAGGTAGATACCGGTATTGGTCATGGCACAGGGATTTTCAGTTTGCTTGCTGCCAGAAAAATTAAAGGAAAAATTGAAGGCATGATACCCGAAGCCGATTTTCTGGTTTGTAATGCATTACCCAATGGACAGTACAATTTTCATCTGGCACTTAAATGCATGAACTGGCTATTTAACCAGAAGCAAGTCGATGTCATCATTAATCCATGGCTGGTTTCAGAACCTGGCTGTAAAAAAGAATGGGTCTATCCTCTTAGAGTACTCTGGTCGGCAAACAGCATTCCTGTTTTTTCCGCTGGAAACTATGGCATGTCTTCGACAATGAATTACTCTCCGGCGAATTTATCCCCTTTCTCAGATTTCACTCAAAAAAACTATAATGCGCCTTTGCTTTCTGTTGGTGCGCTAGACCAAAAGAACATTCGCTTAGAATCATCAAGCTATGGGATGAATCATTGCTCACCTGAAAGACCGCTTTCTACCATTAATGCGATAGCCAGCAAAATTACTGTCGCAATTCCTTTGACAAAAACCAGCTATCAATTAGCCGAAGGGACCTCCTATGCCGTTGCCTACGTGGGCGCTGCTGTTGCAAAATTACGTCAGTCTTACCCGGACATATCAAGTAGTCAGTTAGTTAACACACTGTTATTAGCAGCTGATGATCTGGGTCCCAGCGGGGTCGATCAAGATTACGGATACGGTAAATTAAATTTAAGCCGAGCTATTAAACAAATTGAATCCATACAAAACTAAATGGATAATATTCGGCAGATAGATAATAGAAAACATAACATTTGTGATAAACCGGAATAAACATTAAGATATGATAATAAACTGTTTACCAGTTCTCGTAATATCAGCTTCTAAAATTAATTAGCCATCAAATACCTGTATAATACGCTGACCAAAAGATTTAATAATAACTTAAAATGGCTTTTTTTCATAACAGCACTAATCGCAAAGATTTACAAGGAGACACCATGAGATACCTGTTTTTAACCGCCGCAATTTTTTCAGCACCGCTTTGCGCAGTGGAAAGCCAGTCAACCACCTGCCGATATAATAACGAAGAACGAAAAATTGAAATAATCTACACTCAGGGCGCAGAGGTTCCCTGTGAGGTTCATTACTCCAAAGCTTCTGGTACACAGGTTCTGTGGAGTGCACAGGCAGAAACAGGCTTTTGCGAAACCAAAGCTGCAGGATTAGTTGATAAGCAGAAGATGTGGGGCTGGAACTGTGACAATGCCAGTTCAACGGGCAATGTCGTTAAACTGAAAGAAGGCGTTTTTAAGAAGACACCAAAATCTGAAAAATTCAACCCGGAGAAAACAGAAGCAGAAGCAGAAACAAAAAGTGTTAACCTGAAAAAATCAGCTCAGGCAGAATCATCTTCAGCATCAGAAACTGCAGACAAATAATAAACACTGTCATTGATGGCGTTTAGTTATCGCCATCAATGAATAAAACAAATTTGTCGAAAACGCTACACTTTTAAGTCTGACTCGACTTTTTAAACTGTAGTCATTTAAACTGACATTTCCAGCACTTTGTCAGCTAATCTTTCTCCCTTAATCATCTCTCGATATTTCAGGTTGGACGTGGCCAGACATTTTAATATTTCAATTTCGATTAAAGCGTCTTTTTCACTACTGGAAAAAAATACAGTTAAACGTCTTTCCCCTGTTTTACCGGACTCTACTTTTGTTACCGAAGAAATCTGACTGATAATCTGTTTAATTTCATCATTCACTTCCTGTTCCATTTTAAATGTCAGCACTGTTGTTCTTGCTGTCAAATTGGCTATGCTTTCCTGATGAGTCAACTGTCCCGCTTTAAGTAGTAGAATATCCTGACACAAATCTTCAATGTCTTCCATATTATGCGAACTGATAACAAAGGTCGCCTGGCGCTGCTTGTCCCTGATGTAATTACGAATATTTTTTGCTGATTCGGGATCAAGACCTGCCGTAGGCTCATCTAAGAGAATCAGTTCTGGCTCACCAATAAAAGACTGAGCAATAGCAATACGTTTTCGCATACCATGACTCAGGTTATCTGGCGTCTGTCCCCACTCTCCTTTTAAGTTAACAATTTCAAGAACCCGTACAGCTTCTCGCTTTGCCTCTTTAGAAGAAAATCCCTGCAGCTCAGCAAGTCTCGCTAACTGGTTGCCAACCTTGATTCCATGAACAAACCCGGCATCCTGAGGTAAAACAGAAAATCGATTGCTCAATATGGGATCAGCCGGAGAACACCCCAGTACCTCAACACTTCCTTCAGTCGGTTTTAAAAATCCAGACAATAGCGAAAACAGTGTTGTTTTACCAGCCCCATTATGACCAACCAGTCCGGTGGTGACTCCCTTCTCTACTTGAAAAGAGACATCTTTCAATACCTGTTTTCCAGAAAAAGACTTTGATAACCCTGTAGTGTGAATTACTAACGACATTATATATCCCGCCTGCTAAAAACCAGCCAGCCTGCTCCACCATAGAGAACAACAAATGCTAACGCAACAAAACAAGCCTGTACTAAATCAGCCAGGTTTAAACTCAGAAGCATGGATTTAGTCATGCTTGGTAACAGGTAATTAATCAACTCACCAACTTCTGGCCAACGCAGTGACGAAAAACTGGCAATCACTGCCACAATTGAATAAACACTGCCTCCGGCCAGAGCCGACAACCCGGCAGAACCCACACAGGCAGAGCAAAGCGCCATCATAGCAATAAAAGGAAGGCTATAAGCAAGTATTGAAAGTGTTATCTGCAGCGTATAAGTGACCACTTGTATAAGCGGTGCATTATTATCAATCATAAACGACATGACTGCGGCAGCTAAGGTTATTACAAAATAAGAAGCACTGACTATTACCGTTGCCCCCACAAAACGGGCAACAAACACCTCAATTCGAGTACAACGCGGAATAAGAAAGCGTAAATACTGACTACCAATATCCCCTGCGGTCTGATTACTTGCTGCAACCAGTACAAACATTGGCATTGTAGTGATAGCAAACAGATAATACAGCGACAGCGTTGCAGGGTGGTCACTAAATAGTACTTTGGGGTCACTTTCAAAAAACCAGGAAAAAACCAGATTAATTAACCAGACTTCTTCAACACTATTTTGATCAGATAACGAATTGGCAACACCACCGCTGAATTTCCAGAGTATCCAGAACCAGAAGATTCCAAAAAATATAAAAAATAGCTGACCGTGACTGCCTTGCAATGCGCGGGCAATGTCCTGTTTAATTAAAACAAGAATTTGCCGCGCACGTAAAGAGCGAGATAATAGACTCAAATGTTTAAATCCTTTTCTATACTAAACAGATATGCTAAACAGAAGCTTCAGAAGGTGCTTCTTCTACTTTGCCACCGATAGACCGTGCCGCAAAAATAGCTAACGCACCACCCACCAGGCCTAGTATATTCATCACTCCAAAGCTGATAATTAAGATACCAATCACCTCTGCGGCAATAGCAACAATACCAGAAATGGTAATAAACCCTGCGTTACTGCCTTTAAAAAGAAATACTGCACCAGCAATCATTAAGCCCACACTAATAAGCAGAAAGATACCAAATGCCATAAAACCGCCGCCAGCAGCTTTAACATCTCCAAGATCCACTTCAGTCTGACTGGAAGTGCTCTCCATTGAAGTATCATTTTTAGCCGCTTCGCGGAACGTTTCTTCAGCAACAATTGAAGTTCCGGTTGTCAGAGCACCACCGGCAAGGTAACCAAACGAGGCGAACAGATTAAAAAGTGCGGCTATTATCAAGAGGACACCAGCAGTAATTTTCATAACATAACTCCATTATTAGTCTATTTATAGTTAAGTAATTATTTGTTCCAGACCAGAGTTTAGCAAAATGTTGAGATTATTCAACATACTATCGAGCCTATCTGTCCATTCTATCAAACCAGGGCGCTCATTTTAACTGACTAAATATTTTATAATTTACGGCTTATCAAAAATAGTTCAATAACAAAGTCATATTGTTCAAACACATAGCCTTCATAAAATGATATAAAAAACCACTCTTTAAAAATTAAATACCACTATTCTGGTTACACTAGTTAGCCATAGAAACAAAACACTTAAAATGAACTGCCAGTTAAAAATTACCAGTCCATTTTTCGGTTGAAATGAAAAACGAGTTTTTAGTATTATTTCATAACAAACTGCTCTGTTGTTTTAATGTTTTGTTATCATCAGTATTCCTATATTGTCAGTGACAGGCTTAAAACTTAAACCCAAATAATTGAGACTACAAGTCAACTATTCATCATGATAATCACTAATCAAAATCAGAAAGAAAAATACTATAAGGCATTAGTCAACAGAGATTCTGGGTATATCGGCATATTTTATGTCGGCGTTAAAACTACCTCTATATTCTGCATTGCGACATGCCGAGCAAAAAAACCAAAATTTGAAAATGTTACCTTTTATTCTTCTTTTAAAGAAGCGCTGAACGCAGGGTTTCGTCCTTGTAAAATCTGTAAACCGACAGAAAATGCCAATGAAGCACCAGAACCGGTGCTACAAGCCATTAACCTGTTTAAAAAAGATCCCAAACAGAAAGTTTCAGATTCACAACTTCGTGAACAACAGATAAAACCAGAATTTGTACGCCGGTGGTTTAAGAATAATTATGGCATTACCTTTCAGGCTTATCAGAGAATGTATCGTATCAACAGTGCATTTCAGGAATTACAGGGTGGGAAAACCAGTGTAACAGATACAGCATTTGATACCGGATACGACTCATTAAGTGGTTTTGGTTATACCTATAAAAAATATGTCGGTAAGTCACCTGCCAATAGTGCTGGTAATGATGTGATATTAATCAGTCGATTAACAACCCCGCTAGGGCCAATGTTTATCTGCGCTACTAATGATGGTATCTGTTTATTAGAGTTTGTTGATCGAAGAATGCTCGAAACCGAATTCAGAGATCTACAAAGATTGTTAAAAACCAGAATTATCACCGGCGAAAACCAACATATCAAACAGGCAAAAATAGAAATTGCTGAATATTTTAAAGGTCAACGAAAAGACTTCAAGGTAAAACTGTGCACACCTGGTACTGATTTTCAACAGTCAGTCTGGCAATGTTTGAAAACAATCCCTTATGGTCAAACTGCCACCTATCAACAACAGGCAGAGAGAATTAATAATCCCAAAGCAGTCAGAGCTGTCGCCTCAGCCAATGGATACAATAGAATATCCATCATTATCCCCTGTCATCGAGTCATTGGGAAAAATGGAAAACTCACCGGATATGGCGGAGGCCTGGAAAGAAAACGCTGGTTAATTGAGCATGAAAAAGCCTATCCTTAAGCGCCGAAATATTTACACAGAAAAAGTAATAACCTGAAACCGAACCTGAATAGAGTTAACTCACCACTTAGCTAAGAAATTAACGATAAACGCTGTCGTTTCGGCAGCTTAGAAACAATTAAATCATAAGAGTCATCAATTAACCGCTTCACTTCGCCATCAGGAACCGTTCCATCAAAATAAACGGATATCCAGTGCCGTTTCGACATATGATATCCAGTGGTAATACTGGAAAATACCTCTCTCAGCGCAAATGACTCATCTGGGTCAATTTTAAGATTAAGCATCATCACTGTTTTCTCATTCCATTCTCGTTCACCAAGCAAAGCAAACATTTTGTCCTTAACACGAAACACCTGAACATCATCGCCGAAAGGATAATCAAGTGTCGCAGAGTTTTTGTTCAACAGATAAGTTTTTAGCGATTGAAAGTTCATAATGTTTCCCCAGGCATCACAGTCGATATCCAGCTTGAATCATGACTTGTTGGCGGTCACCAAATGCAAAATTAGTTTCAGCTATTATCGACCACTCTTCAGAGATGTTCCACTGCCCGCCAATTAAATAATTATAGGGGGAGCTAACATGCTGATCAATGATCGCTGATAGCTTAGTACCGGGAACCTCTATACTCAGGGTTTGCTCAATTTCCTGCTTCATAGTGCCAAACCATAGCTGTCCATTCCAGCCTCCAATCGATCCATTCCAGCCAATTCTTGCTGAATACACCGTTTGCTTCGACTTCTCTAACGCAATGTTAATATCTGCCTTAGTATAATTAACATCCAGCATACCAAAAAAATCCCCATAACCACCGGCAATCGTAGTTCCATAACCCGCAACACCTCCATCAAAATCAAGATGTACCGGGATTTCATCAATATTGATAGAACAGCTTCCTCCAACAGGCGGTTCTACGCCACTAAAATCCAGCTCCAAATGAGTACACCGCTGATGACCCGGCGTAAAAGGTCCACCGCCGATACCGGCGGCACCCAGCAATAAGGTAGAAACAGAAGAATCTATTTTCAACTTTAAATCCGCATTTCCTCTGGTTTTTCCATATAAACCGTAAACATTCCAGAAAGGAAAAATCCATGCATCAAGTCTTAAATTAACCGTAGAATCAGAAACCTCCAACTCTTCTGCAGTGATACTTTTTGCAAGCGCATCATCAATTTTAGATGACGTTTTTC
>JADGFG010000106.1 GCA_016743995.1 Kangiellaceae bacterium
GTTTAATATTGGTGAAGATAAAAGAACGGTTAATGGTATTTATACGGTTGATGAAAAGAAGTTCAATGAGCTTTCAGATGAAAAGTATATCGAGTTACGTAAGAAAGGTTATATTTTGCCAATTTACTCCCATTTAATTTCTTTACAGCAAACTAAAAAGCTGGTGAAAGAGCTTGCTGCACGATAATTATTAGTACAAATGTACATTTCTACTTTGGGATGTACATTGATTTAACCTGCTTTTAACTTAAGTTAAATTTTCATATTCATTGTTATACCTAAAAATGCTTTAATTTTCCAACTCATTTAAATGACTGTTTTGCAAGTAAAATCAGATGGTTAGCTGTTCTGTGGAGCTTTTTTTTAAATAAATTATTCTAAATATGTAGAACTACGTCTCGCTGCTATACTTAATATTCATTACAATCTGCGATGCTCATTATTTATCTGGTGACAGTTGGCATTTTGGTTTAAATGTTTCTATTCAGAGCTGTTTTGATGATATTCTTGATAACTGGGTCTTAAAAATGGTTTATTGAATTCCATTTATTGGACAGGTATTATCGAAAAGTGTCAGAATCCAGAACTAAGTTACATTAAAGGGTTAGCTCGATATTCGGTTAACCTTACTGAATGGTTAGAATAAATAAAAGAAGTTATTTTCCATTTTCAAACAAGAAGCGGAATTCTAATATGGCGTTAATTAAAGAACCATTGACTTTACCTCATAATATTAAAAACGATCCGACATTGGACTGGTTTGTTTCTCAATGTCACAAGCGTCGTTATGCTGCAAAAACAACTATTATATTTGCTGGAGATAAGCCAGAAACTCTTTATTTTTTAATTAAGGGCTCTGTTAGTGTTCTTATTGAAGATGATGATGGTAGAGAGTTGGTACTTGCCTATTTGAACTCAGGTGATTTTTTTGGCGAAATGGGATTGTTTGATAGTTTAAGTGATAGAAGTGCCTGGGTGAGAGCAAAAACAGAAACTGATGTTGCAGAAATTAGCTATGCAAGGTTTCAGGCGCTGGTAAAAGAACAACCTGAGATTATGTTTAAACTGGCTGAGCAAATGGCATTAAGACTTCGAAAAACAAGTCGTAAAGTTGGTGATCTGGCTTTTATGGATGTAACTGGGCGCGTAGCCAGAGCATTGTTAGATTTAGCAAAAGAGCCTGATGCGATGACTCATCCTGATGGAATGCAAATTAAAGTTACTCGTCAGGAGCTCGGCAGAATTGTTGGTTGTTCTCGTGAAATGGTTGGACGTGTACTCAAAGTTCTTGAGGAACAGGAACATATTACTGTCAAAGGTAAGACAATGGTTATTTATGGTACCCGTTAGTTAGTCGAAAAAACTTCTCTTCAATACAGGCAGTTGTTATTTTGATTAAACTGCCTGTTGTTTCTTTTTTCAAATTTTAGTTAGTTTTCTATAGCTATAGCCAAACTCCTTGAAACCTGCATTTCCAGGGAGTTTGGGTACATATTTTTTGAGAAAATCAAAACTTTTCTGAAAAAATTAAAACGCTTTATTACCCTCAACTTTTTTGTTGATTCTATGTTTGATGTCAGTCATATTAAAAGATGCCATCGTCTTTTATCGTATCATTATCCAGATTAAAGATGTCATCAACTGGCGTTTTTGAGTATTCAGTGGGAACATTTTCTTTTCTAAATAACTCAAATTTTGGGTTCCGAGTGGTGGCGGTTGCCAGCTTTCCATTTTCGGGATCAATGCGTACAGTGACAATACCTTCAGGTCGGGGGAAATTAACTTGTGATTGACCTTTAAGTACTTTTTCCATATATTTTTGCCAAATAGGAAGTGCAGCTTTTCCGCCAAACTCTCTGACCCCCAGTTTTTTCGTATGATCGCTAAATCCAACCCAGGCTGTCGCCACGTTGTTGGGATTAAATCCACTAAACCAGGCATCTTTTGCATCATTGGTTGTACCGGTTTTTCCTGCGAGATCATTTCTACGTAAAAGTGGACTTTTGGTTCTTATTAAGGTCGGGGCCGCTGTACCGCGATGAATCACTTCTTTGAGGATGTCGGTTACCAGATAGTGATTTCTGGCATCAATGACACGAGAAGCTATTAGTTCTTCGCGTACGGGGAGTTCTGGCATATTTTTGAACTTAGAGTTGTCTGTATCGGTGACCGTTTTATTCTCAGAAGTTTCAGCGTTATTGGTTACAACCGATTGCAGATTAACCCGTTTTTCTTCTTTCTGGCTTTTCAGAATCTTCTCACATTCCCTGCAAACCTTTATAACTTGATTTTGAAAGATAATCCGACCGCTCGCATCTTCAATTCGGTCGATAAACCAAGGAGATACCTTGTAGCCACCGTTAGCCAGAATAGCGTAACCAGCAACCACTTCGAGTGGTGTCATTGAAGCAGAGCCTAATGCCAGAGACAGGTAGGGTTGCATATAGTTGCCAGGAAACCCGAGACTTTCCAGGTACTGTTTTGCATATTTTGGCCCTATTTCTCTGATAAGGCGCACAGAAACGGTGTTTTTGGAACGACGTAGTGCTGTTCTTAAGCTGGTAGGCCCCAGGTAGTTATCGCCGTCATTTTTAGGGCGCCAGAAGTTTTCTGCAGTAATATCGGCTTCAATAATGGGCATATCGTTAATAATGGAAGCAGGTGTATATTGCTTGTTAAATGCCGCAGAATAAATAAAAGGCTTTATGTTGCTACCTAGCTGACGCCTTGCCTGAGTAACCATATTAAATTGATTAAGGGTAAAATCGTATCCGCCAACTAGTACTTCAATCGCTCCTGTTTCTGGTTTTAAAGCAATTAAACCCGCACTGACATCGGGAATCTGAGCCAGCTTAAACCGAATTTCTACTGCAGAGGGAGGAGAGTCGGGCTGATTGCTTTTATTGTCTGATGACTCAGCGGCTTTTTGGGCTCTCTGTTTTACACGAATGATATCTCCGCTTTTCAACACTTGTGAAACAGATTTTATTTTTGAGCGTCGATTGTTTTCATCTACATATTCTCTTGCCCAGCTTACATCTTCCAGTTTTAGTGATACATAAGTGCCATTTTTTAATAAAATTTCAGCAGTCGATTCATCTGCTACTTTTACGATTGCTGGTTGTAACTGTGCGATAACAGGTATGTCTGCAAGCCATTCCAGCATTTGTTCATCAGTTATATCTTCGGACAATTCATAATGCTGCTCCGCACCACGGTAGCCATGACGCCTGTCATACTCTTCCAGTCCATCAATTAGCGCTTGTTGTGCATATTTCTGGTTCTGTGAATTGAGCGTTGTATAAATTACCAGTCCGTCATTATAAGCTGTTTCTTTACCATATTTTTTTATCACTTCAAGTCGTGCCATTTCAGCCAGATAAGGAGCTCTTACTGTAATTCTTGCGCCATGTTTGGTGGTTTTTATTTCTTCTTCAGAGGCTATTTTGAATTGCTTCTGAGTGATGTGTTCTTCTGCAAGCATTCTCCCTAGTACATGCTGTCTTCTGGCTCTGGATTTCTCTGGATAAGAAATGGGGTTGTAAATTGATTGTCCTTTGGGGATGCCGGCAAGAACCGCCAGTTTTGCAAGGCTGAGTTTATCCAGCGTTGTACCATAATAAACCTGAGCTGCGGCACCGATGCCTGCCGCTCGATGACCAAAGGGAATTTTATTAAGAAATAGTTCCAGAATTTCATTTTTGTTTAATTCTGACTCAATTTTCCAGGCAAGGAACATTTCGGTTATTTTCCTGGAAAATCGTTTTTCTCGCGTTAAATAATAGTTACGTGCAACTAGCATTGTAATTGTACTAGCTCCCTGACTTTTTTTACCCGTCACAGCCAGGTTAATAAATGCTCTGATGACACCTATCACGTCGACTCCGGAATGTTCATAAAATCGTTGATCTTCAGTGGATAACAAAGCATTTATGAAATCTTTTGGAACTTGGTCTAAAGTAATAGGTATGCGTCTGTTGTCACCAAATTCGTCTATCAGTTGATTATCGCTGGAATAAACGCTCATTGGTGTTTGCAATCGTATTTTTCGAATAGATTCAACTTCAGGTAGACTTGGCCCGACTGTTAAATAGAGACCAATGAAACCCATTGTTGCTAATATTGTGAACAACGTAGCAAAAAAAATAATTTTGTGTGTGATTTTGAGAAATAGATTCATGCAGCAAGTTGTTTAAACGATAATTGAGGACAATGTCGACAAAGTATATCTTTATTTGTTCGACGTTTTAACAAGTATATTTAATAAATGTGAGAGAAATTGGGGATATCTTTATTTCTATCACGTAGTGAATCGTAGTATTTTACTCATTTAATAGCTTTATAGAATTTGGCCGTATACTACCTGAAAAGTCTACTGGTTAACTAATAACCCTTGACTTTAACTGTAAATAACGCGAAATTGAACAAAGAAAAACAAAAAACAGGTGATATTTCTTATAGTTAGAGCTATTATTTAAAGTGAAAACACAGTTTTCGCCTGTAACTGGATAAAACTGATAGGAAAATTAGGATTATGCTGGCTAATTTATTTGGCTCAAAAAAGACCTCCCTGGTGGGAATAGACATAAGTTCAACAGCTTGTAAGCTACTGGAACTGGGAAAAGTTGGTTCGCGATATCGTGTAGAAAGCTATGCGGTTGAGCCTTTGCCCCAAGATGCGATGGCCGATCGAGATATTCGAGATCCTGAAGTTGTTGGTGAAGCACTAAAAAGAGTTATTAGCCGTTCAGGAACAAATCTTAAGCATGCTGCTGTTGCGGTTGCTGGTTCATCTGTTATTACCAAAACCATTCAAATGGATAAAGGAATGAGTGATGATGAAATGGAAAATCAGATTGAAGTTGAGGCCGATCAATATATACCCTATCCACTGGAAGAGGTGGCATTGGACTTTCAGGTATTAGGTGAATCAGAAAAAGTACCAGATAAAGTCGATGTTCTGCTAGCGGCTTCTCGTTCAGAAAATGTTTATAGCCGAGTTGATGCGCTTGAGCTGGCCGGGTTGTCAGCAAAAGTCGTTGATGTTGAGGCTTATGCCATTGAGCGTTCATTTAAGTTATTAGCAAATCAGTTACCTGATCAGGGCGAAGGACAGATTATTGCTGTTGCTGATATTGGGGCAACTAATACCAGCCTGAGTGTGATGGAAGATTTTAATACAATCTATACTCGAGAGCAGACATTTGGTGGCTCTCAGCTGACAGAGGAAATTCAACGAAGATACGGTCTTTCTTTTGAAGAAGCTGGTATGGCGAAAAAGCAAGGTGGATTACCTGACGATTATGAACCTGAGGTATTGGAGCCTTTTAAAGAAGCCATTATTCAGCAGGTGAGCCGTTCTTTGCAGTTTTTTTATGGCTCTAGCCAGTATGGAGAAGTCGATCATATTGTTCTGGCCGGGGGATGTTCAATCATTGATGGACTGGAAGAGATGATTGAAGAACGTCTTGGAACCAGCGCTTCAATTGCCAATCCATTTGCGGATATGTCTCTTTCGTCTAAAGTGAACGCTCAGGCGCTAAGCTCTGATGCGCCTTCTCTGGTGATATGTTGTGGGCTGGCGTTAAGGAGTTTTGACTAATGGCAAATATCAATTTACTACCGTGGCGAGAAGAACAACGGCAGGAGAAACAAAGACAGTTTCTTAGCGTTCTTGGTTTAGTTGCGCTTTTAGGGGTTGTAGTCGCCTGGTCTGTTCATCTGCTTTATGTGTCAAAGCTCGATGCACAAAGAGAAAGAAACCAGTTTTTACAGACCGAAATTCGAAAGCTTGATTCAAAAATAAAAGAAATCGATACGCTGGAAAAAGAAAGACTTGAGTTAGTCGAACGGATGAATATCATTCAGGATTTGCAAAAAAGTCGCCCTCAGATTGTTCATGTGTTTGATGAAATTGTCGCTACAATCCCAGAAGGGGTCAATCTTGAGTCAATAAAAAGAAATGCTGACAATCTTGTTTTAAATGGCATCGCTGAGTCGAGTCCCAGGATTTCTAATTTCATGAGAAATATTTCCGTATCAAAGTGGCTTAAGCTAGGGCCTTTAGAGGCTATTAGTGGTAGTAATTCGTCTGGAGCGAGTCGAAAAAGGTTCAGACTACGAACCAAAATAAGCTCTCCTGTATCTGACGAAGAGGTGAAGTAGTCATGGAACTAAAAGATTTAAATAATCTGGATATGAGTGATGTTGATTTTAATAACATGGGCTCCTGGCCAAATGTAGCCAAAGGGGTTGTTGCCGTTATTGTTGTGTCGATAGTGATTGGTCTGGGATATTACCTGTTTATTGATGAGCAGACTGAGTTGTTAGTAAACCTTGAAAGAAAAGAAATTGATTTTAAGAAAGAGTTTGAGAAAAAGCAGGCAAGAGCCGTTAATCTTGATGCTTATAAACGTCAGATGTCGACTATTCAGGAAAGCTTTAAAACCTTATTACAGCAATTACCAAAATCTGATCAGATGGCATCATTAGTCGATGAGTTTTCGTATGCTGCAACAGGAGCTGGTTGCGAATTAGACGATGTTAAATTTCTGGCTGAAAGAGAGTCTGAATTTTATTCCGAGAAACCAATGCAGATTACGGTTCGTGGTGGGTACCATCAATTAGCTGATTTTGTTAGTCGAGTCTCACGTTCTCCAAGGATTGTTACATTACATGATTTTTCCATTTCAATTGGTACGGGCTCTGTTCCTTCGGCTCCTACTGAAAAGATGTTGGTCATGTCTGTTCTTGCTAAAACCTATCGTTCAGATACAGGAGAGTAACAGAGATGAAAGTTATAACGATATTTTTAGCGATATTAGCACTCTCCAGCTGTGCCAGTCCAACAGATGATTTGCGGGCCTGGGCTGATCGAATTAAAGCGCAACCTCCAGGCAGGATTAAGCCTATGCCTGAAGTGGTTGAATATAAACCGCATGATTATCAGTCTGCTCTGGAAAAAAGTCCATTTGCAGATCTGGAAGCTGAAATTGAAAGTCAGTTGCGGGAGTTGCACCAGGGGTGCGATGACTCCATCAGACCGGATGCTTCTCGTAGAAAAGAAGATTTGGAGCGTTACTCTCTGGATTCTATGGATATGGTTGGTGTGCTTTACAAGAAAAAAGACTTGTTGAAGTGGGGTTTGATTAAAATGACTGCAGGGCCCGCCGCTGGTAACGTTATGTATGTTAAAGAAGGAAATTACCTGGGAATTAATCATGGAAGGATTATATCGATCGAGGATGAGCAAATTGAAATTGTTACTTTAGTCCCTGATAGCAAAGGTTGTTGGGAACAGCGAACAGTATATATGGCGCTTGCTCAATGATTGCAAGCCTGGAGTATTTATGAGTTATTGGAGCATGATGAATATTAAACAAAATCAAGGAGCCTGGGCTATGTTAACCCGCCTTATAATAAAATCCCTGGTCATTGCGTGCGCAATAACTGGTCCGTTTGTCTCGGCTGCTGAAATTGAAGATATCAGTTTTAATGTTATGCCTGGTGACCGAGTACAGGTTAGAGTGAAAATGGATTCTCCCCCCCCCGAGTATAAGGAGATAACCACTGAAAATCCGGCACGGATCTGGATGGATTTTGAGGGGGTCACCAGTGCGTTAAAACAAAAAACGCAAAGTATCGGTGTGGGAGTTACCAGGAGTGTAACTGCTGTAGAAGCTGGCGGTAAAACTCGTCTGGTTTTTAATCTGGTAGAAATGGTTCCTTACACAACGGAAGTCATTGGTAATGAGTTGGTTTTAACCGTGGGTTACGGACAAGGCCAGGCGACTTCGAAAGCCGCTTCAACGGCAACTGCTTCTACAAGCAACCGTTCTTCAGCAATGTCTGCTAACAGTTCTGATGACATTTCAGATATTGATTTCAGACGAGGAGAGCAAGGAGAAGCCAGAATTGTTGTGCATTTGAATAATGCTAATATCGGTATCGATTTACGTCAGGAAGGTCGGAGTGTTATGGCTGACTTTGTCAATGCCAGAATTTCAAATAGTCTTATTCGTAAGCTAGATGTGGTTGATTTTGCAACACCTGCAAAATTGATCTCGACCAGTCTTGTGGGTAATAATGTCAGAATTTCCATTGATACTCTCGATGAGTTTGAGTATCTTGCCTATCAGGCCGATGAGTCCTATGTTATTGAGTTGAAACCTTTAACGCCAGAGGAAGTTGAACGTAAAAAATTAGCACAACCTGTTTACACGGGTGAGCGGCTATCACTTAACTTCCAGGATATTTCAGTTCGAGCTGTACTCGCTATTGTTGCAGAAGTGACCGGTTTGAATCTTGTTGCCAGTGATACAGTTTCAGGCTCCATTACATTAAGGTTGCAAAATGTACCCTGGGATCAGGCATTAGATATCGTATTGAAAACCAAAGGTCTGGATAAGCGGGTTAATGGGAACGTTATGCTGGTGGCTCCCGCTGAAGAAATTGCGGCTAGAGAGTCTTTAGAGCTTCAGTCTACTAAACAAAGAGAAGAGCTGGCACCTTTGCGTTCTGAGTTTATTCAGGTCAATTATGCTAAGGCAGCGGATCTCGCTTCATTGGTTCAAACTAGCGGTGCAAATTATGTGTCTGCCAGAGGTAGTGTTGCAGTCGATGAGCGTACAAATCATCTGCTAATTCAGGATACAGCAGCAAAACTGGACCAGATTCGAATGATGATTAAGAAGCTGGATGTTCCAATTGCTCAGGTATTAATCGAATCCAGAGTGGTTGTCGCAGAAGATGGCTTTAGTGAACAGTTAGGTGTTCGATTTGGAGTCAGTAAAGTTAATACATCGGGCGCTGTCAGTGGTGACATGAATGGTGCCAATTCAATGTTTTATAATAATACTCCGACCGGAAGAACATTTGCTGTTGATTTACCTGCGGCGGGTGCTACAGGTAGCATCGGGATGACTGTTGCTCGTCTGGCACAGGGCACTATTCTGGATGTTGAGCTTTCAGCGCTTGAAAGTGAAAATGATGGGGAAGTTATTGCATCGCCCAGAGTTATCACCGCTAACCAGAAAGAGGCCTATATTGAATCTGGAACAGAAATCCCCTATCAGGAGGCTAGTTCTGCGGGAAATGCGAGCGTTGCATTCAAAAAAGCAGTATTAAGTTTAAAGGTTACTCCACAAATCACCCCAGATGATCGTATAATCCTCGATCTGACCGTTACCCAGGATTCCAGAGGTGAAGATACAATCGCTGGTCCAGCTATTAATACACGAGAAGTTACTACTCAGGTATTGGTGAATAATGGTGGAACGGTCGTATTAGGTGGAGTGTATGAACAGGAACGTACCAATACTGTGAGAAAAGTCCCGTTTTTTGGTGACATTCCCGGGATTGGAGTGCTTTTCAGACACACTTCAGAAACCGCTAAGAAGCGAGAGCTGTTGATTTTTGTGACCCCAAAAATTGTCAAAGAATCAATCAGATAAGCGGCAAATTCTTATATAACAGTGGTGAGACCCGCGTAAAAGCGGGTTCTTGCATTTAATGTGTGGAGAATTAATAATTTAATATTATGATGAAAGGTAAGAGAAACGTATTCCTGGTCGGCCCTATGGGCGCAGGGAAAACGACCATTGGAAAGCAATTAGCCCAAAATTTACATTTGGAATTTATTGACTCGGACCAGGAGATAGAGGCGCGCACAGGTGCTCCCATTGACTGGATATTTGATATTGAAGGAGAAGCTGGTTTTAGAGTTCGCGAAAAAGAGATAATTGCTGAACTCACTCAGAGACAAGGGATTGTGTTAGCAACGGGAGGAGGCGCAATCACTGAAGCTGAAAATCGCACCTTTCTTGCGGGTCGTGGTATTGTTGTTTACTTGGAAACTTCAATAGATCAACAGGTTGAACGGACACGCCGAGATAAACGTCGCCCATTATTACAAGCGAGTGATGATCCGGAAGCGACGCTATCTACTTTAAATAAAGAACGCGATAACTTATATCGGGAAATTGCTGATGTGATTGTTGCTACGAACGAAAACTCAATTAAATCAGTTGCTAATAAGATTATTGCTCAGATTAGTGAAGGTTGAGCATAATAGATGCGAAAATTAGCAGTTGAGCTTGGTGAGCGTAGTTACAATATATACATTAAAGCGGGCCTGATTGATTCTGGAGAATTGTTCGAGCCGTATTGCAAAGGTGATAATGTTCTTATTTTGTCTAATGAGACCATTGCACCTCTTTATATTGAAAGGCTTTCGCGGGCGTTTACTAATAAAAAGGTTTACCAGTTTTTGATTAAGGACGGTGAACAGTACAAAAATCTGGATAGCTATTCTGCAGTATTGAACTTTCTTATGGAAAATGGTTTTCGTCGGAATGACACTCTGGTTGCTCTTGGGGGCGGTGTTATTGGCGATCTGGGTGGTTTTGTTGCGGCCAGTTATCAGCGGGGAATGAGTTTAATACAGGTTCCAACCAGTCTGTTAGCTCAGGTAGACTCTTCTGTTGGCGGTAAAACGGCGGTTAATCATCCTTTAGGTAAAAATATGATTGGTGCTTTTTATCAGCCCGATGCCGTAATAATAGACACCGATACTTTAGATACATTGCCAGATAGAGAGTATTTTTCTGGTTTTGCTGAAGTGATAAAGTATGCAATGTTGGGTACCGAAGCTATTAAAGCGCTTTTGCAAAATAATTTACCTGAAATTAAACTGAGAGATAAAGGGATTCTGGCTGAGATTATCTACTATAGCTGCAGAAAGAAGTCTCTGGTTGTAGCTAGCGATGAAAAAGAAAAAGGAAGTCGAGCGCTGCTCAATCTGGGGCATACTTTTGGCCACGCTATTGAAAAGCTGACAAACTATAATCAATATTTACATGGAGAGGCTGTTGCTATTGGAACGGTAATGGCGTTAAACCTCGCTTTTATTAAAGGTATTGTCAATAAGGAAATTGTCGACTTATATAGAAATATATTTGTAAAAATGGAATTGCCGGAGTATTCGGATGATTCAATAATACCTGCTCAGATGTTAACAGCCATGAAGCTGGATAAAAAAAATACCAGTGATAAATATCGGCTGGTTTTGCCGCGTGATCAGGACTGTATTTTAATTGAAGAGGATAATCTTGAATTACTGGAGCAGGCAATTTCGCAACAGTTAAAATAATCAGAAAGGCAGGCTGCATTGAGTTATGTAAGTTTACAGAAAAGTCAGCTGTTAAACTCCCTTGAGAACCAGGTTTTATACTCTGACATTTGTAGTGTTATCACTGGACAAGAAGGTCTTGGAAAAAGCTTTCTGGTTCAGCAACTGGTTTGCAGAGTTAATGAAAAAGTTCATTGTTCTCAAATAGAAGCCGTTGCCGAGTTAAGTGTTGAGCAACTTGAAAAAACGATTGCGTTGCAAGTGGGATTAAGCTGGGAGAGTGAGAAGTCTTCATTAATTGAGCGGTTTAATTCACAGCTGGAATCCAGAGTCCTGCTAATTATTGATGATGCACAATTTCTTACTCTTGCCTGCCTGGAATATTTGATTTCGCTAACTGGTAACAGGGCGGCACCGACTAATTCAAAAATCTTTATTATTCTGCTTGGTGAGCCTGAGCTGGTAACTCTTTTGCAACAAACGCAACCACTTCAGGAAAACCCCGAGCTTTTTGCCGCATTTGAGCTTGAGCCAATTCAAGTGCAGGAAGCAAAGTACCTTATTGCGGAGTTTCAATCGATAGAGGTTGGTGAAGTTGAGTCTTTATATGATGCGGAACTACTGGCGAAATTTTGGTTATCAGCACAAGGAAATCCTGCAGAAATAATACAGAAATTTAATCTCTGGTCACAACAGAGCAATGGAAATATTGAGCCTGTGATTGATAATGATAGGACTGAGCAGGAGGCCGTAATTGATAGTTCCTCGAGTTCTGAGTCTTCTCTGGTTCAATTTAGCCGGGATAATGCAAAAGAATCAATTGTAGCTAAAGAAAAAACGGTTAAAGAATATGCATTAATCGCACTCTATTCTTTTGTGGCTGTTTGCCTGATTATGATACTTGTCTATCAGGATGAAATTAATCTGGCTATCGAGGCTTCGGAGCAGAAACCAGTACCAGAAAATAAGGAAACTTCAGAGCAACTTGAAACGCCTGTCAGTGCTGTGCAACTGGATGCGAAAAAAAGTTCTCAGAAAAAAAATGATTTTGTTGAAGAAATGTTAGCCGTTCAGAAAATCGATAAACTGATAACGACTGATGCTTCGGATAAAAGCAAGCTTGAACCGAATGCCACACAGACACCTCTTTTGGCTACCAATAAGCCCGTTCAGCAGTCCAGCCAACAAAATAAATCAGAGCCTGAGGTAAATGTTGTTAATCGTGTCGAGCATAAAGAAAAGGTAGAGATAATTAAGAAAGACAAGAAGCTTGTATTGTCAGAAGCGTCACTTGAGGAAAAGGGGAAAACTACATCTCGGTTAGTTCCTGTTAAACTGACTGAAGATGAAGTACGGTTGAATCAGTTTTCGGATGTACAGTTTACCTTGCAATGGGTTGCGCTAAGCACTTTAAAAGCAGCAAAAAAATATCGCACAGCGCATCCGCTTAATGCACAAATGATGATTTTTCGTCGACAGCATAAATCGGGATATCTTTATCTGATTGTCAGTGGTCAGTTTAATAGTCGTGATGATGCCGATAATGCCCGGGCTATTTATGCCCGAAGAGGTTATAAGGGTAAACCCTGGGTTAAGGATTCAAAAGCCGTTAAAGCAGAAATTTCCTCGATTATTCAATAGCCTGTCTGGACAATAGAGCCTGTAGCCCGAGCTGGTGATGATATACCCAGACTCCCTGAACCCTGCATTTCCAGAGCGTTTGGATATATAACTGATTATTAATGCTAGCGTCTTTACTGATCCAGGCCAACTGTCTACGGGATAAATGGTTATCGGGTATAAATCTGAAATAGATCAGGGTAGAATGCGGGCTAATTACTACTGAATCGGTCCAGAACAATGCTAAAAAACAATCGCTATATCAGAGCAGCATTATCACAGCCTGTTGATAAAACGCCTGTGTGGATGATGCGACAGGCAGGTCGTTATTTACCAGAATATCGAGAATTAAGAGCGAAAGCTGGTGACTTTATGTCATTGTGTACTAATCCTGAGCTGGCTTGTGAAGTGACCTTGCAGCCGCTAAGACGTTATCAGTTAGATGCCGCTATTTTGTTTTCTGATATTCTTACTATTCCAGATGCGATGGGGATGGGCTTATATTTTAAAACAGGAGAAGGTCCTGCTTTTAAAAGTCCGGTCAAAACCGCAGCAGATGTCGCAAAACTACCAATTCCTGATATCTCTGATAAGCTAAAATATGTAACTGATGCCGTGAGCCTGATTCGAAAAGAGCTGAATGGAGAGGTACCATTAATTGGTTTTTCCGGTAGCCCGTGGACATTGGCGACTTATATGGTTGAGGGCGGAACGACTAAGAACTTTGGCGAAGTTAAAGGAATGATGTTTGAGCAACCGCAGGTTATGCATCAGTTACTAGATAAGCTGGCTCGCTCTGTTATTGAATATCTTAATGCACAGATAGAATCTGGTGCGCAGGCGGTGATGTTATTTGATACCTGGGGAGGCGTATTGTCCACTCAGAATTATCAGGATTTTTCGTTAAATTATATGCAACAGATAGTTGATGGCTTGAAACGTAATCACAATGGAGAGCAGATTCCGGTCACTTTATTTTCTAAAGGTGGCGCAGAATGGTTGGAATTGATGGCTGAGACGGGTGTCGATTGTGTCGGGCTGGACTGGACAATTGATATTGACAAAGCCAGAGCCAGAATCGGACATAAAGTAGCGCTTCAGGGAAATATGGATCCTTGTGTTCTTTATTCTACACCGCAAAGAATTGAGCAGGAAGTTGCGGATATCCTTGCAAAGTTTGGTTCAGGGAGCGGCCATGTGTTTAATCTGGGGCATGGAATTCATCCGGGAATTGCGCCAGAAAATGTTAAAGCTTATGTCGATGCGGTACATCGAGAAAGTCAACAATATCATTCTGGCTAGTTACGCTTTGAGTTACTCTGGTAGTTGTCTACATTAGCTCTACTGATTGATTAAAGATGAAAATTCTCTCACAGTTTAAACCCGCGTGGTGGGCAAAGAACAGGCACTTGCAGACTGTCTGGGGAGCATTATTCAGGTTTTTCCCACTATTACCCCGGTTACGTAGAATCCGTCTGGAACTTGCAGACGGTGATTTTATTGATATTGATATTCACTTTGAAGAAAGTCCATCGACCGTATTAATTCTTCACGGGCTGGAAGGGTCTGTTCACTCTCATTATATTCGAGGTCTGGTAGCGCAGTTTATTGCTCGTAAACAGCAGGTGGCGGTCATGCACTTTAGAGGCTGCAGTGGCGAATCTAACAGGTTGCTTAAGAGTTATCATAGTGGTGCGAGTGAGGACCTGCATCAAGTTGTTGAGTTGCTTCAGGCTGCAGGAATGCAGATTGACTATCTGGTTGGTTTTTCTCTGGGAGGAAATATTGTTTTGAAATGGCTTGCTGAAATAGCAGAAAAACCAAATAGCTCCAACCAGAGTCATTCTTGTCAGAATACATCCGATGAAAATAAATACAGGCGAAACTCCGCTTCCTGCTCTATCAAGGCTGCTGTCGCAGTGTCAGTGCCTTATTTACTGGATGAATGCGCCAATACCATTGATAAGGGATTCTCGCGCGTTTATTCAAGACATTTACTGAAAACTCTTAGAAAAAAGGTGGTAGAAAAAAGGGGGCTTTTCTCCGAAGATTTTTCTTTATCCTGTGAAGAAATTAGTCAGTTGAAGACGTTCTGGTCATTTGATCACCAGGTTACCGCACCAGTTAATGGTTTTCTTAGCGCTGAAGACTATTATCGCAAAGTCTCCAGTCGTCAGTTTCTTAGCGCAATATCGGTACCTACCTTATTGATACACGCAAAAGATGATCCTTTTATGAGTCAGGGAGTTATACCTGAATTGAGTGAGCTGTCTCCCTTTATTCAGCTGGAAATTTCTGAACGTGGTGGTCATGTTGGTTTTATTCAGGGAAAATGGCCATTCATTGCAAATTATTACCTTGATCATCGAATACCTGAATTTTTGAGCCACTATCAGGAGTAATTTGTTTCAGTTAAAAATGCCGCAGAAGTTTGTAGTTATTGAGCATTGACACAATTCTGGTTAAACTGGACAAAAATACTTGCAGGTTAGTCTGGTAACCTGTTTGCCCAAAACAGAAAGCTTTTTGAGAGAATTGAGTGATGCCTAAAATAGTTTTATATCCAGGAACTTTCGACCCCATCACTAATGGTCATCTGGACCTGATAGAAAGAGCATCACGACTATTTGATAAAGTGATAGTTGCGGTGGCCCGGAGTCACTCAAAAAAACCATTATTTGACGTAAAGCAAAGAGTTGCGCTGGTTGAAAGCGTGGTGGCTAAACTTCCTAATATAGAAGTTTGTGGTTTTTCGGGCTTGCTGGTCGACCTTGCCAGAGAAAAGCAGGCGAATGCCCTGCTTAGAGGGTTGCGAGCGGTTTCTGATTTTGAATATGAATTTCAGCTAGCTAATATGAATCGAAGGCTGGCACCTGAACTGGAGAGCCTGTTTTTAACCCCCGCAGAGCAGTTTTCATTTATCTCATCAACCCTGGTACGCGAAATTGCTTCTCTTGGCGGTAATGTGACCGAATTTGTGCCAGTTCAAGTGCTAAAGGCCTTAAAAAAACAGTTTAAGTTGCCTTTATAGCCGACTAGAATAGTCTACCAGATAAATCTGTTTAACTTGAATGGTTTGTTTTATCTGGTCATTCAGGCAGAAAGTTGTTTCGGTATCAGTTGGTCAACGATAGGCGCTAGTGTACAATAGCGGTTGTTTTTTAATTTTAGCGCAAGAGTATTAAAGTATGTCACTGATAATCACTGATGAATGTATTAATTGTGATGTTTGTGAGCCTGAGTGTCCAAACGAAGCCATTACTCAGGGAGAAGAAATCTATGAAATTGACCGGAATAAATGTACAGAGTGCATTGGTCATTACGATGAACCACAGTGTCAGCAGGTATGCCCGGTTGACTGTATTCCTCTGGATGAGGAGAATCCGGAAACTCGGGAAGTGCTGGTCAAAAAATACGAAAATCTAACTGGGAACAAGTTTACCGGTTAGTTGAAATTTTAATAATCAGTTGTTTTCATCTGTCAGATATTCGTTTTTCATTGTCAATCAAGCTAATATTTGCGATTTACAGGCTAGACTTCTGGTTTTGCACTGGTTATAGTT
>JADGFG010000107.1 GCA_016743995.1 Kangiellaceae bacterium
CCCAGGCCTACTGCCGATTTAACCGCACCAGCTCTTAAACCACCCGCTTCGGTAATCCCCAGGTGAAGTGGCTGCTCAATTTGACTGGCTAATATACGATAAGCTGAAACAGTCATAAAAACATCAGAAGCTTTAAGACTAATCTTATAATTTTGAAAATCATGACGATCTAGAATATCAATATGACGAAAAGCAGATTCCACCAAAGCTTCCGGGGTAGGCTCGCCATATTTTTGTTGTATATTTTTTTCCAGAGAACCAGCGTTCACACCAATACGAATTGGTATATTATTATCACGAGCTTTTTCAATAACTGCTTTTACTCTGTCTTCTTTACCTATATTTCCCGGGTTAATACGTAAGCAATCAACCCCATAATCCGCAACCTTTAGTGCAATTTTATAATCAAAATGTATATCAGCAATTAGTGGAACCGGAGACGATGCTTTAATTAACTTAAAAGATTCAGCGGCTTCCATTGAAGGTATAGAAACTCTAACTATATCCCCACCCGCATCAGCAATACGGTTTATCTGTGCCAGAGTCGCATTAACATCCAGTGTATTTGTATTGGTCATACTTTGTACCGCAATAGGGGCGTCGCCACCAACAGGTACGTTTCCAACCATAATCTGCCGGCTCTTACGTCGCTTTATCCAGGATAGTCCTTTCATGATAATTCGTTTAAACCCATCTGCTTCACTAACATCTCAATCTACTTTACTAAATATTTAATGACTATAAATCAGGCTAATTCAAAGTGAACTTTGCTCTGCGCCCACTTCGATAACTTGACAAATCATATGGCTGTCCCTGATAAGTCAACTCGACAACCGCAGGGTCACCCAATATAACGGATACCGGTGCAACGCCACTAACAGACATTATCTTATCTTGTTGTTTGACTCCAACTGCCAGAACCTCGCCATTGACATCCGTAATTTTAACCCAGCAGTCACCGTTAAAAATAAAGTTAAGAGAAACGACAGGCTCCAGAATTGCAGGTGGATTAACAACTGAAACATTATCTATTTTTGCTGGCTTAACAAAAACTTCCTGAGTTGATTTTATATTACCATCCGCTTTCTCGCTAGTAATCTCGGATGTATTACTCAACTCCGGCTCTGAAGATTTTATCTTACTTTCCTGAGATTCTGCACTTTTAATAGATGCTACATTTTTTATAGATTCTATATTCTCAGAAGCGATTATATTTTCAGAAACGGTTGTATCATCAGAAGCTACCATTTTTTTATTTTCTGATTTTGATACAGGATTTATATCCACCTGGTTACTCTCATTTTTAATCGCATACGAACGATTATCTGAGTTGACTTCCACTTCACCAGTCTCTTCAGATAACTCAATAGTCTTTAAATTCGTTTCAGAACCAAACCATGAATCATATTTTTTCGAAACCTCCCAGCCGGCAAAAATTAGCAAAGAAATAACAATGATCAGAGTTACAATCTTGAATACTATACTATTAGAGTTAAACTCCTTACGTCGACGACCAAAACTGGAAACAACATCCATATTTTTCAATGGTTCATTAGAGAAGCCTGTTTGTCGATCAAATTCAACACAAATATTCTCTGCGTCTACCCCTACTTTTTGTGCATAAGAACGGAGATAACCGCGAATAAATGTATGGGGTAACGCCTGATCAAATTGATTTTCTTCTAGTTGAAGAATAACATCCAGAGCCAGATACATTTGCTCAGCAATGTCCTGACTGGATAAGTTTTTATTTTCTCTTGCTTCAACTAATAAAGCGCCAATATCCAGCGATGGCGTTATTTTTTCCTCAACTTTGACTTCATCTATCTCCATTGTTTTTTCTGATCCAGATAGTCAGCCGTTTCATCACTATCAGGATAGCGCTGCTCCAGAATGAGTTCATATCTGGCAACTGAATCTTTATCCTTTAAATAATATGAAGCTCTCAAACCCAGCCAACCAGAAACTGGCGAGGGTCTTCTTAATTGTTCGTATCTTCTGAGATAACTCATAGACCGCTCGTAACGCTTTTTATCATACTCAATCTTTGCCATTTCAAGCAGTGCTTCCGGACGCTGTGCGTCACGATTAAGCGACTTTCTGAAAAAAGTTTCAGCTCTGACAACGTCGTCTTGTTTAAGGGCACAGAAACCCACATTATAAAAGACCATTGCAACATCAGAGTAAGTTGGAATCGCGATTGCCTGCTGAAAAAGTTCCTCGGCTTTCTCAAAATCTCCCTTTTCACATCTAAACGCACCATAAGCATTTAGATAATCAGCTCTGTCAGGTGCAATTCTCAGGGCTTTCTTAAAATGCTTGTCTGCTTTCTTTAAATCTTTTACTCGCTGATAATAAACGCCCAGAGCATAATGAACATCACTGGAGCCAGGAGAATATTCCAAAGCTTTATCAAGATGGACTTTAGCTCGCTGATAATTTCCGGTACCCAGATAAGTTAAACCAAAACCGACTCTTTTAGCTGCCGCCTGATCCCGATCAAAAGATCTCTCATCAGACACCGATGAAGACGCTCCAAGGTTCTGACTACTTACTTCTCGTGTTGTCTCACAGGCTGAAACAACAAATGTCATTATTACAATGGCAATAAATCTTATCACTTTACACTCCGCATATAATTACAAACGGCTATAAACGAAAGGCTATGACCGCAAAAGACCAGGCTCTCAAGCGATAGGCTCCCGACAAACCAGCTATCAATAAACTACTGAACTTGCAAAATATCAATTTTCTTCTGACGCCGTTGTTGACGTTTTGTGCGATCAGCGACTTTTCCAACCAGCTGCCCACAGGCCGCATCAATATCATCGCCTCTGGTACGTCTTGTGACAACAACAAAACCTTTTTTTATTAAAATTTCACCAAATTTATCAATATCTTTCTGTGATGAAGTCTCATACTGACTGTCAGGAAAAGGATTGAACGGAATTAAGTTTACCTTGCTGGGCAGATCTTTCAATAGCCTGGCTAATTCACGCGCATGAGCTGCGGTATCGTTCACACCTTTTAACATTACATACTCAATAGTAACCTTTTTATTGGCTTTTGAGCTATGAATATATTTTTTTACTGCAGGTAACAAGACTTCTATAGGGTATTTTTTATTTACGGGTACCAATTTATCCCGTAATTCATTAGCTGGAGCATGTAAAGATAATGCCAATGCGACGTCAATACGATCCACCATTTTCTCGAGCCCGGGAACAACGCCTGACGTGCTCAGTGTAACTCGCCTCTTAGACAACCCATAGGCAAAATCATCCAGCATTAACTCCATCGATTTAACAACATTCTCAAAATTAAGTAGAGGCTCACCCATTCCCATCATTACAACATTCGTTACCCGTCGGTTTCCAGTCGTTTTTAAGCTACCTAACCGTCGAGTTGCAAACCAGACCTGCCCGATAACTTCCGCAACCGACAAATTTCGATTAAATCCCTGCTGAGCAGTTGAGCAAAACGAACAATCCAATGCACACCCCACCTGGGACGAAACACAGAGCGTTCCTCGCTCTCCATCAGGGATAAAAACAGTTTCGAATGCCTGACTATCCTCAGTTTTTAAAGCCCATTTAATCGTCCCATCTGAAGAAATTTGCTCAGAAACGATTTCAGGCCCTTTAATTTCAGTCGCCAGACTTAATTTTGCACGTAATGACTTGGATATATTGGTCATTTCATCAAAATTATCTATCCCAAACTGATGAATCCACTTGATAACCTGGGGTGCACGAAAAGGTTTTTCTTCAATTTCTTTGAAAAACTCAACCATTTCATCGCGTGTCAGGTTGAGTAAATTAACTTTATCACTCATTGCAGTACCTTTTTACGATAATTGAATTTAACAGGCAGGCACCAATACTCATGAATGCCTGCTGTTTTAAGCTATGGAGTGGCTTCTGGAAAACTCTAATAGCCAGAGTAACTCAGACAGCCCACAATTTAATCTATACAATAATATGCCAACGGCACACCATACTCAAAGTTATCGAGTACGTGGACAAACTTCTTCGCTGGTAAAGAAATACTCAATTTCACGTGCCGCAGATTCAGGCGCATCAGAACCATGACAGGCATTTTCGTCAATGGAATCAGCGAAATCAGCACGCAACGTACCGCGAGCTGCTTCAGCAGGATTTGTTGCACCCATTATTTCTCGATTTGCAGCAATCGCATTTTCACCTTCAAGCACTTGAACCATAACGGGGCCAGAAGTCATAAATTCAACTAACGCGTTGAAAAAAGGACGCTCTTTATGTTCTGCATAAAAACCTTCCGCTTTTTCTTTGCTCAAATGAACCATTTTACTGGCAACAATCTTTAAATCTGCACTTTCAAAGCGTGAATAAATCTGACCAATCAGGTTTTTAGCAACAGCATCTGGTTTTACAATTGAAAAAGTACGTTCAATAGACATTCACTCACTCCGGTATAATGTTTAAAATCAATAAGTTATAATGATAATGATACATCTGATGATGTTCAGGGCGCGTATTATACACGGGTATCAGGCCACGTAATAGCGTTGAATGAAATTTAATCACCTGACAGAGAATAATCAAGCATCAGACCAAATGATTAAAATCAATGCCTTCCTGATCGTAAGCCAACATTTGCAATCTTAACTCAGGCAAAATTATTTCATCAGCATAATGACAACCAGTTTCGCCAGGATCGATTTGTCCTTTTTTCTTACCCTTTGTTAGTGAATGACCAAAACCAGCATTAACCTGTCTGAGCATCGCGTTATAACCAGGTTCCCATAGCTTGATATCAGGAAAGCAATGTCGTAACGCTTTAAAAATCCCTATTCCAGAAAAATCAAAATCCCCCCAGAAATAGACTGAAAAAGTCGTTTCTTCAGCATTAAACCACCAGTCTTTAAAAATATTAACCGGCCCTACGCTGTCAACCGATTGAAAAAGCATAGCAGAGTCATGGTTTCTGATCCGACTGGCTGATAATTTAAATCCAGCAGCGTAAACAAGCACAGTCTCTTCAACCAATGGCAATTGAGATGTGATTAATTGATGATAAGTATCCAGATTTTCTATAAACAGCACGCGCTTGAACTGTCTGGGTAAATAAAAGCTAACCTCTACTTTCCTGGTTATATATTGAAAATCAAAAAATACTGATTTTAGCCATTCCATTTTGCTATCCAGAAATTTCGAATCGCCCCAGAAATAACGAGCACTCATTTCCCTGAGTGATAACAAACCAGATGTGTTGGACTGAAGATTCTGCTGAATGAGCCGAAACACAGCCAAAACCACTTCGCCAGTATCTTTTCCCGAATAACGCAAAGGATTTTTTTCCATGAATTGACAATTAACTCTGGCACCCAGTTCCGATAACTCCTTAACCGACAGCCTGCCGATACAATCTGTAACTGCAGATTGCCAATTTACTAAATTCTCATTAATTTCAAGACCAAACCAACACTGTATAATAGAATGATTCGATAATGGTAAACTTACTCTACTCCCGCTCCACTCAGGCTGAAAATGGTTATGACTTGTAGACGGCCTGATATCAAGAACATCGGGACAAAGTGAATTTAATAAATACCAACTTCTGTCTCCCGCTTCACTTTGCTTAAAATAATCAGAACTTAATTTCCTGGTTGGTGATAATCGCCTACCAGGAAGCTTGTCTATTTTCTGCCAGAACCACAGAAGTAACTTGCAGATTTCTTTTTCATCCTCAAGCCATGGTGGTTTTGGCGGTATCTGAGCGATCATTTTTCAGGCTTTTACATCCTCAACGAGCTCATCCAGAAAGTCCAGTTCAGCCTGACGATAAACAGTTCGTTTATGATTTGCCCATAAAGCCTGAATTTTTTCCTGATTACAGACTTTCCGGTCAACCAGTACCCTGGTTTTCAACTCCCCTCTTAAACTCGCGGCGGGACATTTTGCAAAAACAAACTCATTACTGATTAAATCCATAAATGGTCCACATTTGCTGGATGGCATAATAAAAACTAACTGTAGCCCCAATGATTCAGTTAAGTAATGAATCACTTCTCTGGAACGAGTTTCATCCATTTTTGAAAAAGCTTCATCCACTAACACGGTTCTAAGGTGACAGTTTCCTTCTGCAAAACGAAAGGCAGAAGTAATCGCTGCGGCACGAATAATATAGGCAGGTGTTTCCAGCTGACCTCCACTCCCCGTCCCATACTCACTTAATGCTATCGGCGGTTTTCCTTCAACTTCCTTATAAATTTCGTATTGACGATAATTACGATAGTCTGCGATTCGTGATAGCTCTCGCAAAGCCTTGTCACTATCCTCTTCCAATAGCATCTTCATCAATCTGTCTCTGACTTCAACAGCATTCTTCTTCAATTTTGCTTCGAATAGTGTTCGTCCATCATTAAGCTCCGGGTTTTTGATGACTTCCTCAAAAAATCTTGCGTATTCACGAAACTCTGGCACCCATTCATAACCAAACCGAAATGTCTCTCTGTCATCACCAAACTGGTGGTTTTGTAGCTCTTTATTCAACATTTCAACCTGACGTTTTCCATCATTTATTGCCTGATGAATTGAATGACACAGATTAGAAACAAAAGTATGATTAAAGCTATCCTTCAATTGTTTTAATTCCTGATGCTTTTCAAGAAGAATATTATTCTTTAAACGATTAAAAAGATTATCAACCTGCTGTTGTAACTTAACTATTTTTTCAAACAACTCCAGATCAAGTTCGCCGTCGAATGAATCATAAATAATTGAATCCCCGGGTTTACAAATCTGGTTATGTGATTTCACCCCTTCATCCAATTGCCTTTCAAAGCGATAGAGCTGGGCTTCCTTCTCACTTAACAATGATTGTGCATTCGCCAGATTAAGTGTTCTGGCCTCCAAATCAGCCTGATTAAGATAAGTATCAATATCAAATTCTGGCCAGATGGCAAGCAAACGTCTTAACTCAGCTTCACAAGCTTCAACTTTTTCCTGAGTTAACTCCTGTTCCTGATTTAATTTTTTAAAACCTTTTATCAATGTTTCAACTTTATTCTTAAGTTTGCCTCGGTCTTCAATTAATTGCTTACCCTCATCGACTCGAGACGTTTCTTCGTTAGCCAGAAGTTTTAATTTCTCCTCCAGTTCCTTATGATCAGACAAATCAATCTGAGAAATAAGATTTTCAATTTTCTGCAGCTCTCGTCGACACCCAAGTGCATCACCAAGTTGCTCTGCCAGGTTCACTCTGACCAGCTTACCTACCTGCTCATTAAGCTGATTAATTTCAAGCATTCGCTTATTCAGCTCATTCCAACGTTGAGTAATTTTTGCCAGTTCCTGCTTTTGTCCTGACAATGCCCGTTTACGCGCTTCCGCACCGAACACCAATTCGCTGTCTCTGATATCACAACGAAACATTGCATAATTACCTGACGCAATACAGTCTACGGTTAAACCTCTTCGAGTATAACGCAGCTCTTGTTCATCTTTTACCCGAAGTACATTGCCATAACTGGCAATAATGAAACTTTTAGCTGTAGCATGAGTAAACTGCATAACATGGCAAATAGAGTTTTTATCGAGTGAAATTCTCTCAGCATCTTTTTCTGCTTTTGTTCCCTGAATAATTCTGGCCTTGTTATAACGTCCGGGCAACCCTCTGACAATACGGATTGCTTCAGCTTCAAAGTTTTCCCCCACGATAATCGAAAAACGAGCCCCGCCAAGATAACCTTCAATCGATGCATGCCATTTTTCGTCACTGACTTCAACATGATCACATAAAACTCTTGGGTCAGCCTGAGGACACAGGTTTTCAATGGCGATGATTGCCTTCTCTACATAGTCCGGATAAGCAACTTTCTGTTTTTCAAGTTTTTCTACAATACGCTCTTTTTGCTGTTGTTCTTTTGCTGTCTGCTGATAAGCAATTTCCAGTCGATCCAGATGATTGGCGACTTGAGTATCCAGCGGTTTTAATCCCTGTTTGCTCTCATGCCATAATTCATACCATTGATTAAACGCAAGCTGAACATTTCGAAAGTCATCCAGTTGAATTTCCAGTCCCTGTATATCATTAAGTATGTCACCAGAAACAAGACTTTGAACATCGAGTACTTTGTCTGGCTCCAAAGCAATTAACTGGTTCCCCCGGGTTAGTAAACTCAGTTCAGAAAATGCAGCTAGTTCACTTTGAATTTCGGGACTTTTAATTAACCTGACAATTTGACGCGTAGCCAGTGTTGCGCTAGTCAGAGACTGGCTCTCCTTTAACAGAAAAACGCCAATTTGACTCAACTGCCGATTTTGAACGTCTCTCTGTTTTTCCAGTTCATCTTTTTGTTGTAGTGCTGCAATCCCCATTCTCTGGGCTTCCAGAGCTACCCGTTGTTCGTGCAACTGCTCAACACGTTGGCTATTTATTTCAATTTCTCTGTCAAACTCTTGCTGCTTTAAAGAGTACTCCTTTTCCTTATCTTTGGCCTTTAAATAGTCTTTCTGACGATTTAAATATTCATGCTGAGCAATCGTGTAAAAGGATAACTGCAAATCACGCCATCCTTCGACATAATTCTGGCCGCTCATCAATGTTGAACCAAGCAGGTCTACCGATTCCTGAATAAGACGCGCATCATTCTCCATGTTATGTATAGTTTTCAATTGTTCAGAGATAGAACGAATCGCTTCCCCAAGATCTTTTTTCTCCAGAATTTCATCAGCGACAAAACGATTAATACTTTGCACCGGCTTATAAGCCATAAATCGAGAAAATGCTCTGGCAGCATTCATTGCTTCAATTTCAGTGACAGCATCTTTTTTTCCACGGAGCACGCCATATAACCGACGTAAATAAGCTCTTTTAGTATCATATTTTTCAACTGCTGACTTACCAAAAAACTGAATAAGACTGGCGTATAAATTATCCAGAGTTAATACCGCACCGCCTGGTTGTAAATCATCGATAGTTAATACACGATTCTGCTGCTGAGTCAGAATATAAAATACCAGTTCTTCCTGTCTGGCCAGCCTGTTTTTTCCAGCCTGTTCAAGCCATGCACGAACGCCTATCAATGCGGTAAAGGCTTCACCGTTTTCTCCCTGAGTGGGATGAAAAGTTGCCGCCATATAACCATCAGTAGGGTTAAGACGGGCATAACTACCATCATCGCAACCAAGAATGTACGAAGCCAGTGTTCTAACTTTTTTTCCGCCTCGCCCTCTTTGTGTTGTTTCATCCTGTCCGGGGTTATATTGAAAAAGATTTTCATGTGCTGCAGTCATAATTGTCTGGATCATATCTGCAGCGGTAGTTTTTCCTGAACCATTTCCGCCAGAAAACAGGTTAACCGGTCCAAACTCAAACTCTCCGTTTGGTAAATTTCCCCAATTAATCAGAATCAGTTTTTTAAGAAACACAGGCGTCTCCCTCTACCATTTCAATATTGTTAACCTTTTCAATTTCAGAACTTTCTATCTCTGAAGTATTTGACTCAACAATCTCTGTTTCAGCATTATCAGCAGTCACTTCTTTGACAGCAATGCTTTCAACGGCTGCATTGCTGACAAAAGTAATGATCATCGGATGTATTTTGATCCAGCCCTCTCCAGATTCAAAAGCTTCATCACCTCGATAATCAATCAGACGTAACTGTCGGAGTCGCTGAAATAATTTTTTTCGCTCAGTGAGTTTATCAGGCAAATTTCTACCTAACAGATTTTTTGCGGCAATGGTGAGCGACTCTATTGAATCCAGCGCATAACCTTTATCATCAATTTTCCCTTCTCTGAGTGCTTTTTCATATTGCGCTCTGATCACCAGAACCAGCGCAACTTCAAATTGAGAAAGACGCTGACGTAAACTACCACTCCAGGCATTATCATCCGCTTCCTGAATGCCTGGAATTTCACTTGATGGTGGAAAAACACGCGCGTATTCAAAGCGTGTATCAATATGCAGTCGAATCCCCATCACCATTAAATATTCTTCGATTATTTCACGACAACGAATAAGCCGGTCGAACAATGCTTGCTCTGTCTGGCTTTCATTTCTAACAATGACAGAATAATTAATCAGTCTTATCACTAATTCCTGAAATTCATAACTGGATATACCTGACGCTTCCAGTTTTTGTTGTAAAAATTCAATCAGTTTCATTAATTCTTTCTCACTAGTTCCAGGGTAAACTCATCACTATCAATAAAATATTCATCAGCGACCCTGTTGAAAGTCGGTTCAATTTTAAATTCATATTCACTAGACTGTCTGCCAGCACTTGCAGCTTCAATAGCGTGACAACGCATTAATAAATCCCTGGCATTATTGACTGGCAACTGGTGCAAAGCTATTTGATGCCCTTTTGCCAGTGCACTAATAAGATAATCGCTAAGCTGCTGATTATTTATAGTAAAAGCTTTCTCGAGAACCTGCTGCAGATAAAATTCCTTGCGCGAGACTTCATCCATTTCCACGGAGGCTTCAACTCGAGTGTCAATGATTTTTCTGGTTCGACTTGCGTGGAGCTTAATTTGTGCGGGGTCCAGAAATTCAACTTTTAACTCGGCGAGATGCGCTCCTGTAGCCTCCATTCTTTTATAGAACTCCTGCTTAGTTAAAGGTACCAACTGCCGCAAATTATTCATCAACTGGTCCCCTCCCCCCTGATAACTAAAACTCAACTGACGCATAATAATATCAGCCCGCCGGGTAAAGCTGAGCAATGCTTTTCGTAACGCAGGTAACATAATCTCACTGGCGTTATGGATACGCTGCTCAATTTTATCCAGAAGAGAATAAAGTAGAGAGCGTGATTCCAAATCAATTAATTCAGGCGCCGTTTTACGTAATTCTTTTTCTACGGCCAACTTAAACTCTTTTCGCTTTCTTCTGGCAGATGCTATCGTAGCAACAATTTCATCTCGATATTTTTCAACACTATCAACCGATAACCGTATAGCAAGATCGGGCACAAAACGTTTTTCCATAAAATCAAAAAATTCATCACTGGCTTTTTGAATCAGCTGCTGAGATTCAACCTCCTGTATAAGCATTCTTTTGCGTTCTTCAAGTTCACCAATCACATCAGTAAAATCACTGATAATTCTTTCTGAATACTCATACGCATCAAGCAGATCGTAAACATCTCCCTGCTCAACAAACATTTTCAGTGCGTTTCGAGTATTCCTGGTATTTCGATGACGCGTTCTAAAGCGACCATGATTCAACTCAATAACAGGCTGCGTAAACAAACGACCGACTCTCGTAAAAGCATAAGAACTCTGCAATGTCGCTTCATCGACCTGCTTCTCCAGCCAGGCATGCTCCAACAAAATATTGAGTGTCCAGTTAGCCTGCTCTCTCTGATTTCTGACTGGTTGATTAAACTCTTCATCCAGTTGCGACTCCAGTAATGGTGCTCGTGCAATGGCTTCCTGAAAGCACTCAATCACCATTTCGCGAGTTAATAACTGAGAATAATCTGCCTGACTGGTATAAAGACGCCGGTAAAGCAATTGCAGGCATTCAAGGATTTGTTCTCGATATTTACTGGTGAGTGGTCTGAAAAAATCCTGCTGCTGTTCGGTAAAAAACATTAATTGCATTCCTGACAATCATTTGCCTGTTTGTCGACTAGCAGTATTTCCGTGACTCGAAAATAATAGTCCCCACAAAAACTCATGGCTAAATCTCTCCGTAAATAGTTGGGTCAGACACTGCAGCTTTTTCAAAAGCCTGTTTCCGAATTTTGCAGGAATCACATTGCCCACAAGCTCGTCCCTCCATGTCTGCCTGATAACAGGAAACCGTTTTTGAATAATCGACCCCCAGAGACTCACCAAGTTGAATGATTTCTACTTTAGACAAATTAATTAACGGTGTTTCAATTTGAACCCCACGCCCGTCAATACCTTCTTTGGTCGCGAGGTCTGCCATCTTTTGAAATGCACTAATATATTCAGGCCGACAGTCCGGGTATCCAGAGTAATCTACAGCGTTGACACCGGCAAATATCTTATCCGCTTTTAAAACTTCAGCCCAGGCCAGTGCAACTGAAAAAAATATGGTATTTCTTGCGGGCACATAGGTTACCGGTATGCCTTCAGTCGTCTCAACCGGAACATCAATCGAATCATCGGTTAATGCAGAACCACCAAAACTCCCTAGATCCAGATCAATAATCTTGTGCAATTTTACTCTGTCTTTTGCAATTCTTTCGGCAGCTTTAAGTTCTGAAGAATGCTTCTGGCCATAACTGAAGCTCAATGTGTAACACTCATAATCCTGAGACCGTGCAATTGCCAGACACGTGGTAGAATCCAGCCCACCGGAAAATAATATAATTGCCTTTTTTTTACTCATAGCATTGACTCAAACAGATAAGGTTCAGTTAAAATGATGACCAGTTAATTAAGATGAATTAATGCCCTGCGGCATCATTCCATAAGACTTTGTGTAGCTGTATTTGAAAGCGGACGGGCAGGTTATCGGTTATAATCCATTCTGCCAGTTGACGTTCATCAATATCACCAAAACAGGGTGAAAATATCACATTAGTAATTGTTGCAAGCTGATAATGCTGTATCTGCATTTTTGCCCAGTCATAATCCTTGCGACTTTTTATTACAAATTTAACTTCATCCGTTTCGTTCAGATACTGAATATTCTCATATCGGTTACGTGACATTTCTCCAGAATCAGGCGCTTTTAAATCCATCACCTTAACGACTCTTTTATCAACTTGTGAGACATCAATTGAGCCACTGGTTTCCAGAGAAACCGCATAATTTTTATCACAAAGCGTTTTCATCAATGCTTCGCAGGCTTTTTTTTGTGCCAATGGTTCCCCGCCCGTAATGCAGATGTGCTGCGGTTGATAACCTTCAATTTTTTTTACCAGTTCATCTAACTCCCAATACTCTCCACCTGAAAAAGCATACTCTGTATCACACCAGGAACACCGCAACGGACAACCGGTCAATCTGACAAATAGCGTCGGTTTACCAATTGTCGAGGACTCTCCCTGGAGAGAATAGAAAATTTCACTAATACGAAGACGTGACAAAATAATTAATCAAAAATGGGCTTATAGTGGGGATAGATTTTACCGAATATTGTACAGAAAGTCTGCGCAATTATTTATTTGCCAATCCGGCCAGATAACTTCTTATAAACCAGTCAGATAGCTCAATACAACCAGACCTAATGACCTGATTGTTTGATATCCTGCAAGCCTTTACGCGCTAATTGTTGCTGAGCACCAGTAAAATTAGTCAGAACTTCATTATAAATCGCTTTGGCTGCTTTCCATTTATTCTGTCTTACCTTGATTTCCGCCAGTTTTAGCATCGCAGAAGATAATTTAGAAGATTGTGGATAGTCAGTTTTCAACAGATTAAACTGCTTTTCAGCCGGCTCAAGTTTCCCCTGAGCAAAATAAACCTGCCCAATCCAGAAACGCGCGTTATCCGCATAATTACCTGAAGGGTATTTTTTAATAAAGCTCTCAAAACTCTTTACCGCTTTAGCGTATTCTTTGCTACGTACTAACTTAAAGGCAGCTTCAAATTCGCTTCTTTCGTTGCCAGAACTTACTGATGTAGCAGTTTGAGAATTAGCAGTCTGTTGTGGATTACGATGAGTACTGGAGGAAGACTGGTTTTGTGTAGATTGTGACGAAGTAACGGCACCCTGACTTAATCGATTCTCAATATCTCGATATAAATCACGCTGACGTTCTTGAATCTGTTGGAGCTTATAGTCATGCTCTTCGATAGTACCTCGAAGCTCTTTGACTTCTTTTTGTAATTCAATCAACTGCATATTCATTTCTGATTGCAGCTTATTTCGAGTATCGGTCTGATTCTCTAATTGTCGAACACGTTGCTCAATCGAAAGCTGAGATTGCGCGCAAACTTCTACAACAGTAAAGGTGGTAGCGACAAACGTCGCTACCGATAACCACTTAGCCTTCATAAACTAGAACGCCACGACGGTTTTGAGACCACGCGCTTTCATCATGACCAAAGTCAGCAGGCTTTTCTTCACCATGACTGATAGTTTTGATTTGAGAAGCAGAAACACCATTCAGCATCAGAATCTGAGCAACAGCTTTTGCTCTACGCTCGCCTAATGCAAGGTTATAAGCTGGTGTGCCACGCTCGTCACAATGACCTTCAACAACAATCATAGTACCTGAATTTTCTGGCTTAGATAAAAAGAAAGCATGCGCTTCTAATAATGAACGTCCTTCAAAACTGACAGTATCATCATCTAAATCGAAAAATACGATACGAGCCTGACGAGTTGCTTCATTGGCTTCAGCAGCAAGCTCTTCGTCTGACTTACCTACAGGCTCGACTATCGGATCAACCACTTCAGTACCTGCATTGGGGTCAATAACCTCTGTTGACTCATTATCTCCCGTTGAAGAACAAGCGAATAACATGGCTGCAGAAAAAACAACCGCTAAACCTTTCCCGTAATTGACAATAGACATTAGATTTCTCCTGTTTTATTAACTATTAAATTTGTATTATATTTTTTATGTACACTGTAAATGAGGTTGCATTATGTCTGAATTATCAGCCTAATAACAACGCCCTATTAGCTAAACCGTGACACTTATCAATAGAAAGTGTGACCTAATCGAAAAGTGTGACAGTGATCAATTTAAAAACGGTGACCAAACAGGCGCTTTGACTTCACCTTCCCTTGAAGGTAAACGAGCCTTAAAACGTCCATCGGTTGAAACGACAGATAAAACCTGCCTTCCTCGAAAAACAGTTGCATAAATAACCATACTTCCATTAGGGGCTAAGCTTGGCGATTCATCCAACGATGTTTTAGTCAACGTTTGTAAAGTTTTCGTCTCAGTATCCTGCACCGCGACGTTAAATATACCATTACTACGATTAATAAGCACCATTGACTTTCCATCAGGAGTCATTGATGCACTGGCATTGTAATTACCTTCCCAGGTAATTCGTTTTGCCCGAGTGCTGGCCAGATTCTGCTGATAAATTTGTGGCCCACGCCCTCGATCGGAAGTGAACAACAGAGAATGGCCATCTGGCGTCCAACTCGCCTCGGTTTCAATCGAATTAATGCTTCTTGTTATACGAGAGAATCGGCGACTAGTCAAATCCAGAATGTATATTTCTGGATTTCCATCTCGTGACAGGGTTAATGATAACTTACGGCCATCTGGAGAAAAAGCCGGAGCGCTATTAATCCCTTCAAATGCGGCGACTCGCTTGCGACTATTTGTTCTATAGATATCTTGTACGTAGACTTCTGAGCGACCATTTTCAAAAGACACATAGGCTAATTTTTGTGCATCAGGAGACCAGGCTGGAGACATTATTGCCTCAGAACTGGTGAATAACGTCTGAGGCGCATAACCATCAGAATCAGCAATCATCAGACCAAAAGGTTTTACTTTTTTTCGGTTAACACTTACGTAAGCAATTCGAGTAGCAAAAGCGCCTCGTTCACCGGTTAACTTTTCATACACTCTGTCAGCAATTCGATGCGCATGAAACCTTAGATTTTTCGCTTCAACCATCGCACTATAATTATCGATACGGTTTCTATCAACCTCAACCATTTCACCATTTCGCATTTCCTGTTTTTTACGGAAAATATCAACCAGCTCATAACTCACTTTTAAGCGGCCGTCTGGTTGTTGTTCAATAATGCCCACCACAACAGCTTCTATTCCCTTTTCTCGCCAGACTTCCAGATTAATATCGGTATATTTATCCACCTGTTGTACTAACTGATGTCTGGCCATAGGGTTAAACCGGCCACTCCGTCTCAGGTCAGCAGCAATGACTGATGCTGAATCTTCAGCAGGAGCCCCGGCACCTTTCCAGGTAAATGGTAATACAGCAACAGGCCTGGCATTATCCATACCTGATGTAATGACAATTTCAATTTCTGCATTGGCCCATGAGGCACAAAACAAAAATAGAAAAATTGAATATCGAAGTCTTTTTCTTAACATATTACTCTTTTTCTCCCAACGTCAATTTAATTGACTTAAGTTCGGCAAATACAGCCGGATCTTTTGATACCGGTAGTGGGTCAGATTTATAAATCGCTCTTTGGCCTGACTCACAATGCTGAGGATCTCCGTCGAGCACACTCACACCAATAATCAGTCCTCCCTGAGACAGGTTAATTTTAAAACTGCAGTAGCCCGTTTTCTCAGGGGTAATCCAGTTACGATATATTTTTCCTCTGATAAGCGTGACATACTTATCCACTTCACTGGCAATCTGCTGTTGGTTCGCGGCGGCAAGCTCAGCAG
>JADGFG010000108.1 GCA_016743995.1 Kangiellaceae bacterium
AATGGAAGTAGAGTTAATTGCTCCAATCGCTATGGACGACGGTTTACGTTTCGCTATCCGTGAAGGTGGCCGTACTGTTGGTGCTGGTGTTGTTTCAAAGATTATTGCTTAATCTATAAAAAAAGCACAATTGTTGTTTACAGCGATATAATGTTATATCGCTTTTATTGCAGGCCAGTGGCTCAATTGGTAGAGCAGCGGTCTCCAAAACCGCAGGTTGGGGGTTCGAGTCCCTCCTGGCCTGCCACTGCAATAATGTAAACGAATTTATACTAAACTAATCTGGTTGGTTTATCATGAGTACTGTACAAGAAGAGAACCCAACATCCTCATTTGATGCAATGAAATGGATATTATGCTTTATTGCATTGGCGGGAGCTGTTTATGCAAATCATGCATTAGTTGATGGATCCGTTTTGATCCGCGCTGGTGTTATTCTTGTATTGGTGGCGATTGGTTCAGGCATTGGGTTTAGTACTTCAAAAGGTAAAAATAGTCTTGTTTTTGCTAAAGAAGCAAAAATTGAAGCAAGAAAAGTTGTCTGGCCCTCGCGACCAGAGACGGTTCAAACAACCTTGATTATCATTGTATCAGTTACTTTGGTTTCCCTGCTTTTATGGGGAATAGATGCAATACTGGTTAAACTAATCAGTTTCTTAACCGTTCCTGGAGTGGTATAGACATGTCTCTAAGATGGTATGTTGTTCAGGCATATTCTGGTTATGAAGCAAAAGTAAGAAATCTGCTGGAAGAGCGGGTTAAGCTTCATGAGCTGGAAGATAAGTTTGGCCAGATTCTGGTTCCGACTGAAGAAGTCGTAGAAATGAGAGCTGGTCAAAAGCGTAAAAGCGAAAGAAAATTTTTTCCAGGTTATGTATTGGTTGAAATGGAAATGGGAGATGACTCCTGGCATCTGGTTCGAGAAACTCCACGAGTACTGGGTTTCATCGGAGGCACCAGTGATCGTCCTGCACCCATTTCACAAAAAGAAGCTGATGCAATATTAAACAGACTGGAAGAGTCTACCGATAAGCCAAAACCGAAAACGCTGTTTGAGGCTGGAGAATCAGTCCGTGTAGTAGACGGACCATTTGCCGACTTTAGTGCTGTTGTTGAAAAAGTTAATTACGAAAAGAGCAGACTGCATGTTTCAGTTATGATCTTCGGTCGTGCAACCCCTGTTGAGCTAGATTTCGCACAGGTAGAAAAAGGTTAAGATTGTTAGTGCTGGTTGATATCAATTCAACTGAGTAGCTGTTAGTAAAAAAGATTCTATTGAAGCAACCACCGTGAGTTTTCGCGGTGGTTGTTTTTTACGTTAAATATGGGGGAGCCGTAACCAACTGGTTTAAAGCCTGATGGTGAAGCGCTAATACCCCAAAAGAGGTGATAAAATGGCTAAAAAAGTCGAAGCATATATTAAGCTTCAAATTGGGGCGGGTGTTGCAAATCCAAGTCCTCCTGTCGGTCCTGCTCTGGGTCAACATGGTGTTAACATCATGGAGTTCTGTAAGGCATTTAATGCTGCAACGGATAAAGTAGAAAAAAGTCTACCCATTCCTGTTGTCATTACAGTATACAGTGATCGCAGTTTCACATTTGTAACCAAAACACCACCTGCTGCTGTTTTGATTAGAAAAGCGATAAATATCAAGAAAGGAAGTGGGCGTCCTAATACCGAGAAAGTTGGTAAAATTACTCGTGCACAATTAGAAGAAATCGCGAAGACGAAGGAGCCTGATTTAACGGCTGCCAGTCTGGATGCAGCAATTAGAACATTGTCGGGCACTGCTCGTTCAATGGGCGTGGATGTGGAGGGGTAACCAATGGCTAAATTATCAAAGCGTCAAAAACTTATCAACGAAAAAATTGATAGAACTAAAGTATACCCTCTGGAAGAGGCGTTAAAATTAATCAAAGAAGTGACTGCGGTTAAATTTGACGAGTCTGTAGAAGTTGCAATTAACCTGGGCGTCGATCCAAAGAAATCTGATCAAGTCGTTCGTGGTGCAACAGTATTACCAAACGGAACAGGAAAAAATGTTCGTGTTGCCGTTTTCACTCAGGGACCTAATGCAGATAAGGCTAAAGAAGCTGGTGCAGATATCATTGGCATGGATGATCTTGCTGATGAAGTGAAAAAAGGTAATCTGGATTTTGATGTTGTAATTGCCAGCCCCGATGCAATGCGGGTTGTTGGTCAGTTAGGTCAAATTCTTGGACCTCGAGGTCTTATGCCAAACCCGAAAGTGGGTACTGTGACACCTGATGTCGCTACCGCAGTGAAAAATGCTAAATCAGGTCAGGTTCAATATCGTACTGATAAAGGCGGTATCATTCATGCTTTAATTGGTAAAGGCAGCTTTGAGGTTAAGGCACTTTCAGAAAATCTTGGTTCTCTGATTAATGCAATTAAGAAGGGTAAGCCGACTTCTGCAAAAGGAACTTATTTAAAGAAACTGTCTGTTAGTTCTACCATGGGACCTGGTCTTACTGTTGACCTGGCAACGGTTGAAGTTAACGAATAATTCTATTGCTAGCTTTTTGTTAGTCGTAGTTTTGGGTGTTGATTTTTGTTTGTTAAAAGCAGAAATCAAAACCCGTCATAGACCGTAGGTGAAAACCTCTAAAATGTTTTACTCTGAAATGGTAACTGTGACCAGTTGTCAGATAAGTAAGAGTCTTTTAAGGGTGGTCTTAAAAATAGCCTGCGCAGACGGTGGTACCCGACTCAGTTTTCTGGGCGGTTCACCGTTTACACTGGAGCATAACGAATTTTGTTGAGCTCTGTTTTGTAAATCCTCTAACCTGTGGGTTAGACCTTTTAAAGGTGAACAACGTGGCACTTGGACTTGAAGGTAAAAAGGCGATTGTTGCTGAAGTTAATGAAATAGCTTCTAAAGCACTATCTGCCGTACTTGCTGAGTACCGTAGCATGACAGTTGATGAATTAACTGCGCTACGTGTAAAAGCCCGTGAGAGTGGAGTCTACTTACGAGTAGTACGAAATACTCTCGCTAAACGTGCTGTTGAAGACACTGAGTTCGCTTGCCTTAATGATTCATTGGTTGGCCAGGTTATTTGTGCGTTTTCGCTCGAAGAACCAGGCGCTGCAGCCAGATTGATACGTGATTTTGCAAAAGATTGCGACAAACTGGTTACAACAGCAATTGCTATTGGCGGTACTTTACATGGTGCTGAACAATTAGATGCGGTTGCCAAGCTACCAACCAAAGACGAAGCAATTTCTTCTTTAATGAGTGTAATGTTAGGACCGGTTACGAAACTGGCTCGCACATTAAACGAATTCCCGTCTCGAATTACGCGAGTAATCAGTGCGGTAAAAGATCAGAAAGAGGCAGCGTAAGTTTTCGACAGAATGTTTGTAATTATTACAATATTTTGATTTTTAATTTAATAATTTTACCCAGGAGAATGAGTAATGGCTCTTTCTAAAGATGATATCTTAAATGCAATTGCTGAAATGTCAGTAATGGACGTAGTTGAACTAGTTGAAGCTATGGAAGAAAAATTTGGCGTAACTGCTGCCGCTGCTACTGCAGTAGTTGCTGGTCCTGCTGATGCTGGCGCAGCTGCTGAAGCTCAAACTGAATTTGACGTAATCCTGACTGGATTCGGCGAGAAGAAAGTTGGTGTTATCAAAGCGGTTCGTGGCATTACAGGTTTAGGCCTGAAAGAAGCGAAAGAAGCTGTTGAAGGCACACCTACTACTATCAAAGAAGGTGTTGCAAAAGACGAAGCTGAAGACGTTAAAAAGCAGCTAGAAGAAGCAGGCGCTACTGTAGAAATCAAGTAATTGATTGCTACTTTTAAGTAGACTTGAACAATCCGGCTGGTGGCTATTTGCCTCCGGCCGTTTTGCCGTTTTAGAAAGCTAAGTTACCGTCGCACTTTTTGATACGGGCTTGTACCTAAAGCTAAGAATTAGAACTTATGGATTATGGTGCATACAGGAAAAAATGCATTGTTGTAACTTGATTGCTACAACCCATAGTTTTACATAATCTTTAGCGCAGGTTTGTGATGAGTGTAGCGTGATAAATATTTTAGTTTTGAAGTTTTTGTAAAGCAATTAATAGTCAACTTCACCGTATCAAGAGTTGATTATAAAGCGAAAGTGAAAGCTAACTGAGGAGCCCAGATGGCATATTCATATACTGAGAAAAAAAGAATCCGTAAGGATTTTGGTCTGAACAAAAGAGTTCTAGATGTCCCATACCTGTTAGCAATACAGCTGGACTCGTATCGTTCTTTTTTAAATAAAGACAACATAATCGATTCAGGATTGGAAAAAGCTTTTAAGTCTATTTTCCCAATATCCAGTTACTCTGGATCTGCTGCTTTGGAATATATTAGTTATTCCCTGGCTGAACCAGTATTTGATGTCAAAGAGTGTCAGATTCGTAGCGTAACCTACTCGGCGGCGTTAAGAGTTAAAATTCGTCTGGTTATTTACGATAGAGAAAATAAAAACAAAACTGTTAAAGAAGTCAGAGAACAGGAAGTTTATATGGGCGAAATGCCACTGATGACTAATAACGGTACATTTGTTATTAATGGTACCGAACGAGTTATTGTTTCTCAGTTACATCGTAGCCCGGGCGTATTTTTTGATTCAGATAAAGGTAAAACTCACTCATCAGGTAAGTTGCTTTATAACGCTCGTGTTATCCCTTATCGTGGTTCATGGTTAGATTTTGAGTTCGATCCAAAAGATTGTCTGTTTGTACGAATCGACAGACGTCGTAAATTGCCAGCGACAATTTTGTTACGTGCTCTGGAGTATTCAACTTCTGAAATGCTGGATATGTTCTATGATACTGACTCCGTTGAGCTGGATAGCGACGGTATTTATACGCTGGCGCTGATTCCTGAACGTTTGCGTGGTGAAATTGCTTCTTTTGATATCAAGGGTAAGCATGGAAAAGTGATCGTAGATGCTGGACGACGAGTGACTGTACGTCATATCAAAGAACTGGAAAAAACAGGTATCAATAAAATTGAGATACCGAGTGATTATCTGATAGCTAAAGCTATTGCAAGAGACATTATCGATCAGGAAACTGGTGAAGTGCTGGTGGATGCCAATGTCGAGGTGACAGAAGAGCTTCTCGAAAAAATTCAGGAAGCAGGTATTACTGAATTTGGTACGCTCTATACGAATGACCTGGACTGTGGTCCTTATATTTCAGATACATTACGTATTGATCCAACATCTAACAAAATGGAAGCGTTAATTGAAATTTATCGAATGATGCGACCTGGCGAGCCACCAACAAAAGATTCTGCCGAAGCTTTATTTGATAATTTGTTCTTCACACCAGAACGTTATGATTTATCTCGTGTCGGGCGGATGAAATTTAATCGCCGTGTAGGACGTGGTGATGATGAAGGTGAAGGCGTTCTATCTAAAGAAGACGTCATTGATGTTGTTAATACGCTGCTGGATATACGTAATGGTAAAGGTATTGTTGATGATATTGACCATTTAGGTAATCGCCGAATTCGTAGTGTTGGTGAAATGGCTGAAAATCAATTTCGTGTTGGCCTGGTGCGCGTGGAACGTGCAGTTAAAGAACGTTTGAGTATGGCAGAGGCAGATAACCTTATGCCACAGGATCTGATTAATGCCAAACCTGTTTCTGCGGCAATTAAAGAGTTTTTCGGCTCCAGTCAGTTATCACAGTTTATGGATCAAAATAATCCACTTTCAGAAATCACTCATAAACGAAGGGTTTCTGCGTTAGGGCCTGGCGGTTTAACCAGAGAAAGAGCTGGTTTTGAGGTTCGCGATGTACATCCAACGCACTATGGACGAGTTTGTCCAATCGAAACGCCTGAGGGTCCAAATATCGGGTTAATAAACTCGTTAGCCTGTTATGCGAGAACGAATGACTATGGGTTTCTGGAAACGCCTTATCGTAAAGTAGAAAATGGTCACGTTACGCAACAGGTTGATTATTTATCGGCTATTGATGAAGGAAACTTTCATATTGCTCAATCGAATGTAACATTGGACAACGAAGGTCGAATGACTGATGACCTGATTTCCTGTCGTCATCTGGGTGAATTTTTGTTAACAACAGCTGATAATGTTCAATATATGGACGTTTCGCCCCAACAAATTGTTTCTGTGGCAGCATCAATGATTCCGTTCCTTGAGCATGATGATGCTAACCGTGCTTTGATGGGATCTAACATGCAACGTCAGGCTGTTCCTACATTACGTGCAGATAAGCCGTTAGTAGGAACGGGTATGGAGCGAACGGTTGCTGTCGATTCTGGGGTAACAGTTTCTGCAAAACGTGGTGGTATTATTGAGTTTGTTGACGCTAGTCGAATTGTTGTTCGTGTTAACGATGATGAAACCATTGGTGGTGAAGCGGGTGTCGATATTTATAATCTGACCAAATACACTCGCTCGAATCAGAATACCTGTATCAATCAGCGACCTATCGTCAGTGTTGGCGACCTGATTGGACGCGGTGACGTATTGGCTGATGGTCCTTCGACTGACCTTGGCGAATTAGCGCTGGGCCAGAACATGAAAATTGCGTTTATGCCCTGGAATGGTTATAACTTTGAAGATTCGATCTTGATTTCAGAAAATGTTGTTAAAGAAGATCGTTTTACCAGCATACATATTCAGGAACTAACCTGTATTGCCCGTGATACCAAGCTGGGATCTGAAGAAATTACTGCAGATATTCCTAATGTTGGTGAAAGTGCGCTGGCTAAGCTGGATGAATCCGGCATTGTTTATGTTGGTGCAGAAGTTAAAGCCGGTGATATTCTTGTTGGTAAAGTAACCCCTAAAGGTGAAACTCAGCTAACACCAGAAGAAAAATTACTAAGAGCCATATTTGGTGAAAAAGCCAGTGACGTAAAAGATACTTCACTACGTGTCTCTTCAGGTACCATCGGTACCGTTATTGATGTTCAGGTTTTTACCAGAGATGGTGTTGAAAAAGATGGTCGAGCGTTAGATATTGAAGCGACGGCTATTGCCCGAGTCAGAAAAGATCTTAATGATGAGCTTGCAATCTTAAAAGGAAACATCCTTGAAAGAGCACGAAAAATTCTGCTTGGTGCTGTCGCCGAAAAAGGACCTGCACTGCTTAAGAAAGGTACGGCAATTACTGAAGAATATCTTGAAGAAGTGGACTCCAGTCAGTGGCTGGAAATTCAATTACGAGATGAAGCGCTTCAGTCGCAGATAGAAGCACTGTCTACTAATCTGGAAGAGCAGAAAAAAGAATACGAGAAAAAACTCGAGATTAAACGAGTCAAAATTACTCAGGGAGACGATCTGGCTCCTGGCGTACTTAAAGTTGTTAAGGTTTATATGGCTGTTAAGCGTCGTATTCAACCGGGTGACAAAATGGCTGGTCGTCATGGGAATAAAGGGGTTATATCTAACATTGTTCCTGTAGAAGATATGCCATATCTGGAAAATGGAGAGCCTGTTGATATTGTACTTAACCCTCTGGGGGTTCCGTCTCGTATGAATATCGGTCAGGTTCTTGAAACGCATCTTGGCTGGGCTGCAAAAGGACTGGGCCGAAAAATTGACAAGATGATTGAAGAGAAACAAACGGTTCAGAAACTACGTGATTTTCTTGATACGGTTTATAACCACCGTGACGAGAAGACCGTTGATCTTGATGCTTTGACCGATGTAGAGATTACGACAATGGCCGATAACCTCAAAGGCGGAGTTCCTATGGGGACCCCGGTATTTGATGGTGCTGAAGAGTCAGAAATCAAGCATCTGTTAGAAGTAGCGGGAGAAAGCACTTCCGGTCAATCATGGCTTTACGATGGACGTACCGGAGACAAGTTTGAACGTCCGGTAACTGTTGGTTATATGTACATGTTGAAATTGAACCATCTTGTTGATGACAAAATGCATGCTCGTTCAACCGGTTCTTACAGTCTTGTTACTCAACAGCCTCTGGGGGGTAAAGCTCAGTTTGGTGGACAAAGATTTGGGGAAATGGAGGTATGGGCGCTTGAAGCTTATGGTGCTACTTACACCTTACAGGAAATGCTGACCGTTAAGTCAGATGATGTCAATGGACGTACCAGAATGTATAAAAACATTGTGGACGGTGACCACCGCATGGATCCAGGAATGCCTGAATCCTTCAATGTATTGCTTAAAGAAATTCGTTCTCTGTGTATTAACATGGAACTGGAACAGGAAAGCTAATACAAGTGCGGCGTTGCTTGCGCAAAGCGCAAGCACATAACCATCAGTTTAAATCGAACTCCGGGAGGAGAAAAAGTTGAAAGATTTATTAAACTTTATAAAGCAGCAAAATCAAACTGAAGAATTCGATGCAATTCGAATTGGTTTAGCATCACCTGAAATGGTACGTTCATGGTCTTTTGGTGAAGTCAAAAAACCTGAAACGATTAACTATCGTACGTTTAAGCCAGAAAGAGATGGCTTATTTTGCGCCAAGATATTTGGACCCGTTAAAGATTACGAATGTCTTTGCGGTAAGTACAAACGTTTAAAGCATCGTGGTGTTATTTGTGAAAAGTGTGGTGTAGAGGTTGCGCTGGCTAAAGTAAGACGAGAAAGAATGGGTCATATTGATCTGGCTTGTCCTGTTGCGCATATCTGGTTTTTGAAATCGCTACCTTCACGTATTGGTCTGTTAATGGATATGACATTAAGAGACATTGAAAGAGTTCTTTATTTTGAAGCCTTTGTTGTTACTGAGCCTGGTATGACGACGCTGGAGCGCGGTCAACTATTGACTGAAGAATCCTACCTGGATGCGCTGGAAGAATTTGGTGATGAGTTTGATGCAAAAATGGGGGCTGAAGCCGTCATGACTTTGTTGACTCATATTGACATTAAAGAAGAAGCTAAAGCTATTCGTGAAGAAATTCCGAATACCAATTCAGAAACTAAATTAAAGAAGTTTTCCAAACGCTTAAAATTACTGGAAGCATTTATCGAGTCAGGCAACAAACCTGAGTGGATGATAATGACCGTATTACCGGTTCTTCCACCAGATTTACGTCCATTGGTTCCGCTAGATGGTGGACGTTTTGCAACTTCTGATCTGAATGATCTCTATCGTCGTGTTATCAATCGTAATAATCGATTAAAAAGATTACTCGACCTTAACGCACCAGACATTATCGTGCGTAATGAGAAACGAATGTTACAGGAAGCGGTTGATGCTTTATTAGATAACGGTCGTCGTGGTCGTGCTATTACAGGATCTAACAAACGTCCATTGAAATCACTGGCTGATATGATCAAAGGTAAGCAAGGTCGCTTCCGTCAAAACCTGTTAGGTAAACGTGTTGATTATTCAGGACGTTCGGTTATTGTTGTTGGGCCTACGCTGCGATTACATCAGTGTGGATTACCTAAAAAAATGGCGCTTGAATTATTTAAACCATTTATTTTTGGTAAGTTAGAATTACGCGGGCTGGCAACAACGATTAAAGCTGCCAAGAAAATGGTAGAACGAGAAGAACCTGTTGTCTGGGATATTCTGGAAGAAGTCATCAGAGAGCATCCGGTTATGTTAAACCGGGCACCAACACTACATAGATTAGGAATCCAGGCTTTTGAGCCGGTTCTGATTGAAGGTAAAGCTATTCAGTTACATCCTCTTGTCTGTGTTGCTTATAACGCGGATTTTGATGGTGACCAGATGGCGGTCCACGTACCATTAACGATTGAAGCTCAGGTTGAGTGTCGTGCGTTAATGATGGCAACCAATAACGTGCTTTCTCCTGCTAATGGAGAGCCCATTATTGTTCCTACTCAGGATGTTGTCTTAGGTCTTTATTACCTGACGCGTGAAAGAATAAATGTTAAAGGTGAGGGAATGGTTTTTGCCAGTACGGCGGAAGCGATGAGAGCCTACCGAAATGGTGTCGCTGAACTACATGCTAAAGTTAAAGTGCGTTTAGATGAAACGACGCTAGATGATGACGGCAATAAAGTTGAAGAAACGATATTAGTTGATACAACGATTGGTCGTTCTTTATTGTTTGAAGTAGTGCCTAAAGGGATGCCTTTTGAATTTGTTAATCAAAAGATGACAAAAAAAGCCATTTCTGCTCTGCTCAATAGTGCTTATCGTCGTCTTGGTTTAAAGGATACTGTTATATTTGCTGATCAGCTGATGTATACCGGTTTTCATTATGCCACTATATCGGGAGCCTCAGTCGGTATCGACGATATGGTTATTCCTGATGAAAAATACTCGATTATTGAAACTTCTGAAACTGAAGTCAGAGAAATCGAAGAACAGTTTGCCTCGGGTCTTGTGACTTTTGGCGAACGTTATAATAAAGTGGTCGATATCTGGTCTCATACCAATGAACAGGTTGCCAAGGCCATGATGGATAACTTAAGCCATGAAGAGGTAATAGATGCTGAAGGTAATACTGTTACCCAGGAATCATTTAACTCTATCTTCATGATGGCTGACTCTGGTGCTCGTGGTAGTGCGGCTCAGATTAGACAGCTGGCTGGTATGCGTGGCCTGATGGCCAAGCCAGATGGCTCTATTATTGAAAGTCCCATTAAAGCGAATTTCCGAGAAGGGTTAAGCGTACTTGAATACTTCATTTCAACGCATGGTGCGCGTAAAGGTCTGGCTGATACGGCATTAAAAACGGCTAACTCCGGTTATTTGACTCGTCGTCTGGTTGATGTTGCTCAGGATCTTGTTATTACTGAAGAAGATTGTGGTACTGAAAAAGGCCTGGTAATGACTCCGTTAATTGAAGGTGGAGACGTTGTTGAGCCTTTAAGAGAGCGAGTACTGGGTCGAGTCAATGCCGAGCATATTTATAAGCCAGGAACGGATGATGTTATCTGTGATGCAGGTACGCTACTCGATGAAGCCTGGGTAGAAGTGCTGGAAGCTAACAGTGTTGATCAGGTTGTTGTTCGTTCAATTATTACCTGTGAAAATCGTCGTGGTGTTTGTGCTCAGTGTTATGGCCGTGATCTTGCTCGCGGTCATCGAATTAACATCGGTGAAGCGGTTGGTGTTATCGCAGCACAATCAATTGGTGAGCCTGGAACACAGTTAACCATGCGTACTTTCCATATTGGGGGAGCGGCATCGAGACAAAGTGCTGAAAATAATGTTCAGATTAAAAATGACGGTAAATTAAAGCTACATAATGCAAAATATGTAACTCGAGAAGATAAAAAACTGGTTATCGTGTCACGTTCAACAGAACTGACTCTGTTAGACGAATTTGGCCGTGAGCGTGAGCGTTATAAAGTACCGTATGGTTCTGTACTGGAAGTACAGGATGGCGATAAAGTTTCTGGTGGCGATATTGTTGCCAACTGGGACCCGCATACGCATCCTATTATTACAGAGATTGCCGGTACCATTAAGCTACAGGATTTGATTGAAGGCATTAACATGACGCGTCAGACTGATGAACTGACCGGATTGAGTTCGTTAGTCATAACTGAATCAAAACGTTCAGGTACTAAAGCTAATGATCTGAGACCTATGATCAAACTTTACGATGCTAATGATAAAGAACTGATGATTCCAGGCACTAACATGCCTGCACAATACACATTGCCAGTGAATGCCATTGTTAGTATTGAAGATGAATCGGTAGTTGGTGTTGGTACGGCGATCGCTCGTATTCCTCAGGAAGGTTCAAAAACCGGTGATATTACCGGGGGTCTGCCACGAGTTGCTGACTTATTTGAAGCGCGTAAACCTAAAGAGCCTGCAATACTGGCTGAAATTTCAGGGACTGTCAGCTTTGGTAAAGAAACCAAAGGTAAACGTCGTCTGGTGATTACGCCTACTGACGGTGATGCTTATGAAGAGCTTATTCATAAGTGGAGACACTTTAATGTGTTTGAAGGGGAAAAAGTGGAAAAAGGTGAGGTTGTCTCAGATGGTGCCGATAATCCACATGATATCCTTCGCCTGAAAGGAGTGAGTGCTTTAGCCAATTATATCTCAAAAGAAGTTCAGGACGTCTATCGTCTGCAAGGGGTAAAAATTAACGATAAGCATATCGAAGGTATTGTGCGTCAGATGTTGCGTAAAGTGAACATCACCAATCCTGGAGGTAGCTTATTATTGAAAGGTGAGCAGGCTGAGTTTGTTAATGTATTAGGCATTAACGATAAGCTGCTTGCTGAAGGTAAAGAGCCTGTTCAATACGAACGTATCTTAATGGGGATTACCAAAGCTTCATTAGCGACAGAGTCGTTTGTATCAGCGGCCTCTTTCCAGGAGACTACGCGAGTACTGACAGAAGCCGCAGTTAGCGGTAAGAAAGATAACCTGACGGGTCTTAAAGAGAACGTTATTGTGGGTCGTCTGATTCCTGCTGGTACTGGATTAACCTATCATGAAGAGCGTCGTAAGCGATTAGCTGGCGAGTTTGAGTTTGATGTGGAAGAGACAGTATCTGCTGAAGAAGCAGAAAAAGCCTTAAGTGATGCCTTAAGTTTTACCGACTTTAATGGTGATGAGGCCTGACCGAGAATTTGACCGTTGGCTGGTTTTTAAACATAAAGCTGGCGGTCATCTTGACATCCTGGATACTGGCAATTACAATTGCGCACCCTGAAATGTGGGCGTGTACAATTTTCGCTCGTAGACCAGGGTCTTAATTTTGTAAAAAAGCTGGAGCTATTGTAAACAATGTCAACTATTAATCAGTTGGTACGCATGCCGCGTAAAAAAGTGGTCAAAAAGAGTATGGTACCTGCGCTAGAAGCGAATCCGCAAAAGCGTGGAGTTTGTACTCGTGTTTACACTACCACTCCTAAAAAGCCTAACTCAGCACTTCGTAAAGTTGCTCGTGTTCGTTTAACTAACGGATTTGAAGTAACGTCTTACATTGGTGGTGAGGGTCATAATTTACAAGAACATAGTGTTGTAATGATTCGTGGTGGTCGTGTTAAAGACTTACCGGGTGTTCGTTATCACTGTGTTCGTGGAAATCTTGATTTGGCTGGAGTGAAAGATCGTAAACAAGGCCGCTCTAAATACGGTACTAAGCGACCAAAATAAACTTAACGGTTTATTAAATACCGATTTGACTGCATAACATTTGTAGCCAGATCTATTAAATTGACATTCAGCTATTAATTGGTTTATTCCCAAATCTGCAACGGGTTTGGGTTTGTAACCAGGTTGAATGTAAGTATGCATCCCTTTAGTGATGTGAGTAAGGTCCGGACGACAGTTCTGGATAAACCTGAAGATACACATAGGAAAATTTATTATGCCAAGAAGACGCGTAGTCGCCAAACGTGAGATCCTGCCCGATCCCAAATTTGGAAGTGAGCTATTAGCTAAATTCATCAACGTACTAATGGTTGATGGAAAGAAATCTGTAGCTGAAAAAATTGTATACAGAGCATTAGATATCATCAGCGAAAAGAAAAGCGTTGAAGATGCATTGCCTGTATTTGAAGAAGGCCTGGACAAAATTCGTCCACTGGTTGAAGTTAAATCTCGCCGTGTTGGTGGTTCAACTTACCAGGTGCCTGTTGAAGTAAGACCTTCACGTCAAACTGCACTGGCCATGCGCTGGTTAGTTGAAGGTGCGCGTAAGCGTGGTGAAAAGTCTATGGATGCCAGATTAGCTGGTGAGTTACTTGACGCTATTGAGAACCGTGGTTCTTGTGTTAAGAAACGTGAAGATGTGCATCGTATGGCTGAAGCTAACAAAGCTTTTGCTCATTATCGTTGGTAGTCAGACGGTAATCAGAGTTTATTGCTCGAGGACAAAGAATGGCACGTAATACTCCCATTAATCTTTATCGTAACATCGGTATTGTTGCTCATGTGGACGCTGGTAAAACCACGACCACTGAGCGCGTGTTATTTTATACTGGTTTATCGCATAAGATTGGTGAAGTGCATGACGGTGCTGCAACCATGGACTGGATGGAACAGGAGCAGGAGCGTGGTATTACCATTACTTCTGCTGCAACCACAACTTTCTGGAGTGGTATGCAAAGACAGTTCGATAAGCATCGGATAAACATTATTGATACACCCGGACACGTCGATTTTACTATCGAAGTTGAACGGTCATTACGTGTTCTTGATGGTGCTGTTGTTGTATTTTGTGCAACTTCTGGTGTAGAGCCACAATCTGAAACTGTCTGGCGACAAGCCAATAAATATTCAGTGCCGCGTATGGTCTTTGTTAATAAAATGGACCGTGCTGGCGCTGATTTTTTACGGGTTGTTGAGCAAATTGAAAAACGTCTGGGTTCTCATCCTGTGCCTGTGCAATTGCCAATTGGCGCAGAGGAAGAATTTTGCGGCGTTGTCGATCTCATTAAAATGAAAGCGATTTACTGGAACGAAGCTGATCGAGGTATGACCTTTGAATATGCCGATATTCCAGAAAATATGCAGTCAGAATGTGAAGAATGGCGTGAAAGAATGCTTGAAGCTGCTGCTGATGCAAGCGAAGAACTGATGGATAAATATCTTGAAGAAGGTGATTTATCTGAGCAGGAAATCAAGCAGGCATTGCGTATCCAGACCCTGGCCAATGAGATTGTTATAGCCACTTGTGGAAGCGCCTTTAAAAATAAAGGTGTCCAGGCTGTTCTCGATTCAGTCATAGAATATATGCCTTCTCCAATTGATGTACCTGACATTGTCGGGGTTAAAGAAGATGGCGAAACCGAAGATTCAAGGGCTTCTAAAGATGATGTACCTTTTTCTTCGTTGGCCTTTAAAATTGCCACCGATCCCTTTGTTGGTACTTTAACTTTCTTCAGAGTTTATTCTGGGGTACTTAAAGCCGGTGATCAGATTTATAATTCGGTTAAAGGCAAAAAAGAACGAGTAGGTCGTATTGTTCAGATGCATTCGAACTCTCGTGAAGAAGTGAAAGAAGTTTATGCGGGTGACATTGCAGCGGCTATAGGCCTCAAAGATATCACTACTGGTGACACTTTGTGTGATACCAAAAAACGCATTATTCTTGAACGCATGGAATTTCCAGAGCCTGTTATTTCTGTGGCCGTTGAGCCGAGAACAATTGCAGACCAGGATAAAATGGGAATTGCTCTGGGTAAACTTGCTCAGGAAGATCCTTCTTTTCGTGTTGAAACTAATGAAGAATCAGGCCAGACCATTATTTCTGGTATGGGTGAATTACACCTGGATATTCTTGTTGATCGCATGAAGCGAGAGTTTCATGTTGAAGCCAATATCGGTAAACCACAAGTTGCCTATCGAGAAACGATCCGCAATAAAGTTGAAGCCGAAGGTAAGTTTGTTCGTCAGTCCGGTGGACGAGGCCAGTATGGCCATGTCTGGTTGCGAATTGAGCCACTCGCTTCAGGTGAAGGTTTCGAATTTGTGAATGAAATCGTTGGCGGTACTGTGCCGCGAGAATTTATTCCTTCGGTTGATCGCGGTATTCAGGAACAAATGCAGCAAGGTGTTTTTTCTGGTTATCCAATGGTTGATGTCAAAGCCACGTTATATGATGGTTCATTTCATGATGTTGATTCAAATGAAATGGCATTTAAAATTGCCGCATCAATGGGCTTCAGACAAGGGGCATTAGATGCTGATCCCATTTTACTGGAACCCATTATGGCTGTTGAAGTAGTAACGCCGGAAGACTACATGGGCGACGTTATGGGTGATATTAATCGTCGACGTGGTGTTATGGAAGGTATGGATGATAATCCTGCGGGGAAAATTATCAGAGCTGAAGTTCCATTAGGTGAAATGTTTGGTTATGCAACTGCGTTGCGTAGCGCAACTCAGGGACGTGCCAGCTATTCAATGGAATTTAAAAAATATGCTGAAGCACCAGCGAGTGTTTCGGAAGCGATAAAATTTTAGTTTATATTTAAATCAATGAGGAAAACAGGTAATGTCAAAAGAAAAATTTGAACGAACCAAACCCCATGTCAATGTTGGTACAATTGGTCATGTTGACCATGGAAAAACAACATTAACTGCTGCAATGTGTACCGTATTGTCTGCAGCCTTTGGTGGTGCGGCAAAAGATTTCGCTGAAATTGATAATGCTCCAGAAGAAAAAGAGCGTGGTATTACC
>JADGFG010000307.1 GCA_016743995.1 Kangiellaceae bacterium
GACAGATAATAACCAGCACTTAACGATGACTACGAATCGACTTGTGAAAAAGGAAAATTAATTCCTGATAAAATCCCTTTGATTGCGACGCCTTAAGCAGGTTTTCAAATATAACGGCATCATCAGCAATTTCTTTTGCATGATCCTGACCATTAATAATATATCTTGCCCCTGTATAATTCGCTAAAGAACCCGATATAAACTGACGTAAACTGGCTTTAGCAAATAACCCGGAGCGCATTCCTTCAGACATTATTTTGTACGCCGTTTTATGCTCTAATGCCAAATCAGGATAATAATAAAGTTTGTCACCCATTCCGATTGCTGCACCGACTTTTTTGTAATTAAAATCCCAGGTTAGCTGCACATAACCTCGACCGTAATAAACATTCTTTTTCTTCTTTTTTGTTACTGGATCGGTCACTTCAATAACTTCAGAATAATCTTTGCCTTTACCTTTGCCCCATTCTTTAATGGGCTTCCAGGTATTGCCACATTCTCGCTTTACCGTTGCTAACATATAAGCAATCCAACGAATATCCGTTATTTTGCCATCAGCACAACATTCGTCCAACAGCTTTTTTAAATCAATCGTCGAGGTCGTTTTGGGATACTGTTTTTTGTATAAATTGATAAAATGGGGAGTGTTAATCAAATGCTTCTGATTAGCGGCAGCGGCTTCCTTATGCTTATTAACGTAATCCTTTCTGACAACTTCACGTAATTTTTTGTGAGTATTGCCTTCTGGGTCAACTCTTTTATCGGGATTTTTTATACCAAGGACATGTTGCTGAAACAAGCCAATCTGTTTTTCGGTATTTGGACCATTGTATCCATCAGGCTTTAGTGATTTCTGCCCTGTATAAGTTTCTTTAGTTCCCAGAAGCAAACGCTGTACAACCAGTACATCCAGAGGACGATTCTTTCCTCCTTTTCCTACACTTCCCGTCAGTTTTGTTAAATTAACGACATTGGTATGCCCACATAAATCCATACTAATTCTCTCCTGAGCCAGAACATCTATTATTTTTTACCACTATTCACCTGAAATAACTGTATTCAACAACTACTTTGCCCATGAAATCACGGCCTGTGCCAAGTCTAAACTTTTGTTTTTAAGTTGTCCATGCCAAAAACTGTGAAGCAGGTCGCTTCATTTAACTTCATTATTTTAAGGCGAAAAGAGTTGCCGTGACGAACAACCAATGTAATTACCCTTCACCGATCCTGCAAGTTATAACATACAAAAACGGCCTATAGCCAGGCTCCCTGGAAATGCAGGGAGTTTGGCTATATACCCACATGAGAGTAGGTAACCGAATTTGATTGTGGTAAAATTCCCGCCGTTCTACTAAACCTATAGACTCAATCGCTTGAATTATTCCAGCTGACTGTCTTATCAGACTACTTTGATGGACTACTGACGTCTCTGACAAGCCGATATCTTTGAAAACTGAGGAAAACGAGAAATGAAACAACCTGTACGCGTTACTGTGACTGGGGCTGCTGGCCAGATTTGCTACTCACTTTTATTCCGTATTGCATCAGGAGAGATGCTGGGCAATGACCAACCTGTTATTTTGCAACTGCTGGAAATAACCCCGGCATTAAAAGTTTTAGAAGCAGTGAAAATGGAACTCAATGACTGTGCATTTCCATTATTGCAGGACGTTATCTGCACAGACGATGCAGCCGTAGCGTTCAAAGGTTCTGATTATGGACTCATGGTCGGAGCAAAGCCTCGAGGACCCGGTATGGAACGTGGTGATTTGCTTAAAGACAATGGCAAAATATTCAGCACACTTGGCAAAATCATTAACGACGTTGCCAATCCAGACATGAAAATTTGCGTTGTAGGTAACCCGGCAAATACTAATGCCTATATCCTGATGAAAAATGCACCTAATCTGAAGCCTCAAAACATCACTGCATTGACACGTCTGGATCATAACCGCGCGATTTATCAGCTGGCAGCAAAAACAGAGCAGCCAATGAATACAGTAAAAAAACTAACTATCTGGGGAAATCACTCCACCACTCAGGTTCCTGATATTTCACACACAACAGTCAGCGGCAAAGCAGCCAGTGAAATGGTTGATACCGCCTGGGCTCATGCTGAATTTATGCCAAAAGTTGCTAAACGTGGCGCCGAAGTTATCTCTGCCAGAGGCTCTTCATCAGCCGCTTCAGCTGCTAATGGCGTTATTGATCATATGCGTAGCTGGGTTCTGGGCACCGATGAAGGCGACTGGGTATCTATGGCTGTTTATTCAGATGGTTCTTACGGTATTGAAAAGGGTCTTATCTATTCTTACCCTGTCACCTGCAAAAATGGAGACTGGACAATCATTACAGACCTGACTAATAGCGATTTTATTACCGCGAAAATGAAAGAATCAGAAAAAGAACTACAGGAAGAAAGAGATACCTGTTCTGACCTTTTCGCCTGATTTGTGTCTGACGATTTTAATCTGAATAATGAAGTATTGATTCAATACCAAATAAAAAACGGGACTCTTTAGTCCCGTTTTTTGTTGCCTGTGAAACCAGAATGATCAAGATAACCGATGTACATCTGTTATAGCTCCAACATCAATTGTTTTTTCCAGTCGAACTCAGGATCCCCTAACACCAGAAAAAATGGATTTAATAAGCTCTCTCTCTGATTATAAACCATTTCACTAAAATCCAGCTGAACTAACTGTCCACCTGCTTCTTCCACAATAGCCTGTGCAGCAGCAGTATCCCATTCAGAAGTTGGCGCAAGACGAGGATAGAGATCGGCAGCACCTTCTGCCACCAGACACATTTTTAAAGAACTCCCACGACTCACCAGCTCAAAACTGGCCAGATTCTGACAGAGCGTTTGCACTTCTTCAAACCCGTGGCGACGACTGGCAACAACAGAAAAATGTAAAACATCAGCTTTAACAGGAACTGATCGTACAGAAATTTTATTGGCAGAGGATTCACCTACCTGCTTATAAGCACCAGAACCTGAAGCAGCATAATACATCGTATCAAATACCGGCACATAAATGACGCCCAACTGTAC
>JADGFG010000109.1 GCA_016743995.1 Kangiellaceae bacterium
ATTCAATACAGAGGAATGGAAAATTCAATGATGATTAGAGCTTGTCTGGCCGCTTTTATAATTTCGTTTTTATTAGTTGGGTGTAAAGTCGACTCCGTTGATGGTAATGACAACAACCCTGAAGAGAATAAGAAACCTACAGTCAGCTTTAACTCAAGTTCTGTAACGGTCCAGGAAGGAGAGCAGGTAACAATTGTCGCTACAGCAGCTGATTCAGACGGAGAGGTCTCTAATTATGAGTGGAGCAGGATATCCGGTATTGAGCTTCAGTTTTCTTCGAATGGAACCAATGAAATTAGCTTTACTGCACCTTCGGTTACTAAAGACGAGCAGGTGGAAATAAAGCTGGTTGTTACAGACAACGATGGCGCTACAGCATCGGCTATCACAACAATTTCAATTACTAACAGTAATAACGCCGTAATCTGGCCAAATGCAGTCAGTAAAACGAATAGTGACCGCTGGTTAAGGGAAAATCACGAGTCAATCACGCAGCTCAGACCAAAGATTATTGTTGTCAATTTCGATTCTAGCGTTCCAGATGATGAAGCAAGAGAGCACAGCCAGGCTTTTATGGATGGTCTTGCAGAAGGTTCTCGTTTTCACGGTTATAAAGACAGTAACGCACCAATTCGCTTGAAGCCAGAGATGGTACGCTATATTGATTTTAAAGATGCTAGTTATATTAGAAGTGAATTTGGTGTGAATGCTGAAAATTCTGGCGATTTATTTCGCTTGTTTACTCAGAAATTTACCGATCACATCGGTTGGAAAGACCCGGATGATCCAGGCCGTAATATGGGAGTGTGTGAGTTATTTGAGCGGGGATTTGTCAATGAATTCTGGACGCATGGAATACCAACGGTTATTCATGAAACTCAGGGACACCTGCAAATGTATGATGAAAATATGAACCCTGTTCCTGGTCGATTTAACAACTGGTTAAATGGTACTGCTGATTTTGGTGATATAGGTGAAGCATGTAAGGTTAGCATGCGATTTAGCTTTGTTGTTCCTAAAAAGCATAGTACTGGTTGTGATTTGCATGGATATAGTCATATGCTGGAAAATCTGGGGCATTCTTTGCCTGAGCTGCGAAAAATGACTGAGCGGTTCTGGGGATATAACCTGGAAAATTATTATCCCAACCTGACTAATTTTGAGCACTGGGGATATTGTGAATACAATGGACCGGAGTGTTTTGAATTTCCAACAACTACCAGTGTTAGAAATACACCAACAGCGACTAAAGGTAACTATCACCAGGAAGGCTGGGGAAAAATTTGTGGGCAGGTCCATTTTCCCCCTAATGCCGGTGGCCATTATGATTACAATGAGAGTGTTAAAGTCGCTAATTCTTGTGAAAATTATGGATTAAGAAATGGTGAGAATGGTAATGATAAAACGACGCTATATAACTATGATACGGTTGAAAGCGTTGACAGGGATCTTCGTTATCGTGGATGTGGGGGAGGCTGGCAGTTATATCTACTTCAAAATATGCCAGGCTACCAGACTAAAGCTAAAAATGCCGATGGTACGCCGATGAAAAACTGGTGGCCCTATTTGTATTATTAATGGTGAATTAAGCCGTATTTTGTAATGTTTAAATGCAGGTAGCCAGAAACAAGGAGGTTTCTGGCTGTCACCCGAACAGGACTGTTAATTATCTAATATAGTTTTTGTTGAATTTATTTCTTTAATGATCAGATTCAAATTTTGTGTTACTTGATTGATAGAGTTTTGTGTTGTGTCTAATTCAGCAAGTTTTTTCTCTTTTTCAAATTCCAGTGTTGTTATTTTTTGAGAGAGTTCTTCAACCTGTTTGTTGGATGTGACTACGGCGTTATTTTCATTGTTCCTACTCTTTGATTGGTTAGTCAGGCTTTTTATTATTGATGATTTTTGCTGGGTGTTGCTAATTATTTCTTCTTCAATTTTTCTGATGTCGTCGATCTTTTTTCTTGCGTTGTTCATTTCTGTATTAATGAAGTTATTTATTCTTTCTAGTTTGGCAGTGTTTTTAGCTTCTCTCTTAAGAGGCTCACTACACTTTCTATTGCCTGATGTATTATCAATAGAATAGATTTTATCTAACGCTCCATGTATTAAATCTTGTACATTATTTTTTAATGCTAAGTTTTTTTGTGTATCAGTCGGTGAAGCCATTCCCGCAGTGCCAATAAGGTGTATCATCTGAATGCCTGCGTAAGCAGTGATTGCGGTGAGTCCAATTGTGTATGGGTCAAAGTTGTAACAACTATTTATACTACCAGTTCTTGTAATAGTGCAATTTCTCTGTCCTTCGTAATCCTCTGTATGGTTCATGCATAAATTGAAAAGGTCTTTTGCTTCTTGAACACAATTATCTTTTAGTGCGGGGGCATCAAATGCTAATTGCTTAGCAAGACTGCCAATACCGGTAGTTGCAAGTATTGACCAGCTGCTAGCTGTTCTTGATAGACTAGAGCTTAAAAATTCGGCCAGGTGTTTTGACCTCGATGTAAAATCTGTGCGCTCCAGTCCTTCAATATCTTTCGCCATGGAGGGGAGAACTCTTTTTAGAACTTCTTGAGTGAAGTCACATCTATCTTTTAAAGTTGCGCTCGGCGTGGATACTTCTGAACTATGTCGGCTTGTATTACTTACAGGGCTGTGTACTCTCTCAGGTGAAGAGTAAGGGCTGCCTGTTGAGACAACTAGTTGCGGTATTGTTTCGTTTATCAAGTGATAACTCCTGAAGTTAATAAGTACTAATTGATTTTTAGAAAAATATGCAGGGGTCGCCTGTTGATGATTTGTTGTTTACAAGAATTTTTGAGATATCGTTTCTTTAATCTTCGCAGCAAAGTACGACAAAAGACAAGTTTAAAAATGTAAAATCAATCGTTAGTATGTATAAAGCTGTTATTTAGAGGTTTCTCATCGATGTGGTTGCCACTCAGGAATTAAATGTATTTGAAACCATTGCTATACTCAAAATGGATAGTTTTTTAAATGAAAACTGCGGGCCTCCGAGAGTTTCGGACAACCCGCTATTACCAGTGTATGAATCACTCATTCAATATTAATATTATTACGCTGATTACTTTCTGGTTCATGTTTTAATAAAGTCATTTTCAGGATCCCTTTGTCGTAAGAAGCTGACACATCGTTTTCTGCGATATTTCTACCAAGATTTAATGTTCGGTAAAAACTTTCATGACGTCGCTCGTTAAGAATATTGCCTTCTTCTTCCTTTTTAGTTTCTTCGTTGTGCTCTGCATTAATAGTTAGCAGTCCATCCTGAATACTGACATTGATATCGCTTTTGTCAAACCCTGGAAGTTCAGCGCTTACCAGATAACGGTCTTTCTTCTCATCAATATTAACAGCTGGCAATCGCTTACCTGATGATTCCATATCAGTGATTGGACGGAAGAATCCCTGGAAGAGGTTATTAAAATCGTCGTCGGCAAATGAAAAAGGGGAAAGTGACTGGCGGTCTCGCTTGATAAGGCTCATGAGCATGCTCCTCTATAGTTGAATGTTAACAAGGGGTTAATGTAAACAACATCTATTTAAGACATATTTACTGTTACACAGTTTGTCTATTGTCGTTTTGATCTGGATCACTGAGTAGCAAAGCTTGCTATACTATTATGAGTGTTAAGCCATGTGCCTGATTGATTTTTATCGTTTTAAAACAGGACGTTTTTATAAAATATTCTGGCTGCTTTCTGGTTCGTTGATAACTGATGGCTGAACGTGTACGTCATCCTGGAAATGAGATGGGGGTAGAACATGAAGATTAAACATATTCTTGTTGATATGGACCCAACAAAAGATGAACAACCTGCGTTACAAAAAGGAATTATGCTGGCTCGTCAGTTTGGCGCGTCAATAGAATTATTTCTTGCTGATTACCACAGTGGGCTTGTCACAAACTGGCTCTGGAATGAAGCGCAGACCGAAAAAGCCAAAAAGGCCTATATTGCCAGTAAACAACGATGGCTGGATAGTTATCTGGCGATGGTGACTGACGAAAAGCTCTCAGTATCGACTGATGTACGTTGGCACAAGCCTGTTTACGAGGGAGTGATTGAAAAAGCCATAGATTGTAATGCTGACCTGGTCATTAAATCGACTCACTTTCACCCTAAACTGAATAAATTATTTTTCACACCGAATGACTGGCAACTGTTAAAACGTTGTCCTGTTCCATTATTGTTGGCTAAAGACTCTACTGCAAATGAATATGGGCAAATTATGGCGGCGGTTGATCCGGCTCGCTCACATGACAAGCCAGAATGTCTGGATAAAATGATTTTGAGTACTGTCAACGAATTAAGCACTAAGCTTTCGGCGAATGCTCAAGTGGCTCATTGTTACGAGTCTGTTGGTGTTGAGCTATGGCATGATCTCGGTGTTGGCGCTCATGGCCTGGATATGCAGAGCTTTGATCATGTTGAATACTTAAAACAGCTGGAAAAACATCATAGAGAAGAGTTTGAAAAGTTAATTGAAGGTTACGAGTTTAATGAGAGTAACAGGCATCTGGAAAATGGTGTTGCACATAAGTTGCTGCCAGATATCGTAAAAGATTGTGATATTGACTTATTGGTGATGGGTGCAACCTATCGAACCGGGTTGATTGGTGGTATGGCAGAAAAAATTCTGGATGAAATTAACTGCGATGTGCTTGCATTGAAGCCTGAGTAAACCCTGATAAAGAGCCACTCTATTTCCTGGGAGTTTGGGTATATCTACAGGTATAGATAGAGTGGGTCCTATTATTAATCAGAATTCCTGATCGGCTTCTATTTCCGGAAAGATGATTTTCATAGCGTCATGAAATATTTTCAGTTCATCGGTTTTTATTCCATCAATAGCGATTAGCTGGTTAAGCATCGCCATTAAAGTCATGCGCATATGGGGATTATCTTTTAAATAATGATTGACTGTTTCCAGATCGGTTTTTAAATCACTTTTTAGCGTTTTGACATAGCGATAGAGTTCAGAAACCTGTTTTTCATTGAGTTCAAATTCGTCACTGAGTATGCTGGAGAACTTGCGTTTTTCGTGCTGACTTTCTGTATGGTCGCTATTAATGATGTGATATAGCACCGAAGCCAGTGCAACATGGATGGTTTCCTGCTCTGGATGGTTAAATAAATGAGACTCTTCTTCCACTGATTCAAACCATTTTTTTAGTGATTCAAACATGTTATACCTCAAGTTAAATTTTACTACGCTCTAAACCAATATTTCCAGGGAGTTTGGGTATATATTGGTCGTTTATTATAATGGACTTAACATTAAAATACCTTTGTATCAGGCAGTATCTGTTTTCTTCGGTGCCAGTATTTGTGAGCTTCATCGACTACAATCAGTATAAGAGCAATTGATAATAAGTTAAACCATTGTTTTAAACTGACCGGAGTGAGCTGTAATAAATTGCCAAGCGTTTCACTGTACATGGCGCCGATATGTATGCCTTGTGCAATGAGAACACCCAGTAACAGCAGCTTATTACCAAAAAATGACATCTTAAATAGTGATAGGCTTTCTGAGCGACTATTTAATGCATGGACGTTTTCAAACAGGACCATAAGGAGTAAAGTCAGATTTCGGGCTTCTGTTTCAGCCATTCCCTGATAAAGATTGAACGCAAAAAGGCAAAAGGCAATGCTCCCCATAACGATTGCATTGATAACGACTCTCTCAATCATGAGTTTATTAAAAATGGACTCAGAGGGAGGACGAGGTGCTTTCTTTAATTCATTACCTTCGGCGGGTTCAAACGCCAGAGCAACGTCCTGAACGCCATTAGTGACCAGGTTAAGCCATAATAACTGAATAGGGAAGAGCGGGAGTGGTAAACCGGCAAGCAGGCTGAGTATAAACAGTAGAATTTCTGCCGCGCCAGTCGATATGAGCAAAAATACGACTTTACGTATGTTGGCATACACCACTCTACCTTCAACGATACCATTAATAATAGAAGCAAAGTTATCATCGGTGAGTATCAGGTCAGAGCTCTCCCGTGCGACATCGGTGCCTCTTTTTCCCATTGATATACCGACGTGAGCTGTTTTTAAGGCCGGCGCATCGTTGACGCCATCTCCAGTAACGGCAACAAAATGTCCCTGTTGTTGTAATTGTTCAACAATTATTTTTTTCTCAACCGGTTTGACTCTGGCAAATGTGTGGGATTGTGCAACTAGCTTCGACAGTTTCTCCGGGCTGGATTGATAAAGCCGAGAAATTTCTTCGCCATGAACCACTTTTTCGTCATCACTAATAATACCCAGTTTACTTGCGATTGCATGAGCGGTTTCCGGGTGATCTCCAGTAATCATTGCAACTTGTATCTGTGCGTCTCGGCACTGTTTAACAGCAGATGATGCTTCTTCACGTAATGGGTCAATAATGGCAACCAGGCCAACAAATTTTAGAGAGTGGAGTTCGTTGTTCAGTTTTTCAGGTTGAGTTAAAAGTGATTTATTAGCGAGAGCCAGAACTCGATATCCCTGACCTGCTAACCCACTAACCTGAGACAGAATTGCTTTTTGTTGTGAGTCTGTCTGTTGAGTTATTGGTAATAATTTTTCTACACTGCCTTTAACTGATAGCCGATATTGATTGTCCTCTTCATTGTCCTCTTCATTGTGCTCTTTATTGTGTACTCGATTTAATGAGGCACTAAAAGCATTTTCTGATTCGTAGGGAATCTGATCGGTTACTGGGAATATCTGTTTTCGCTGTTCTGGTGAAAGTCCCGCTTTTTTATACAGGTTGAGTAAGGCAATATCGACCTGATCGCCGGAAGACTGCCACTGATTGTCTTTAAAATAGAGCTCTGCTTCGTTACAGAGCGCACCCGTTTCGCAAAGCTCCCTGATCGCATTCTGTATTTCTGCAGGTTGTTCTTCACCGATTAAAAAATGATTTGCTGTTGGTTGTTTTTTTACCTCAAATATATTGGTATTGGGCAGTACAATCTTTTCAACGGTCATATCGTTAACCGTTAAAGTTCCTGTTTTATCAGAGGCAATGAAGGTACATGATCCCAGGCTTTCGACAGCCAGCAGGGAGCGTATAATAACATTTTTTCTGGCCATGCGTCGCATGCCAATCGCCAACGCTACTGTGATTGCCGCTGGCAATCCTTCGGGAATTGCAGAGACGGCAAGTGCGACACCCAGGAAAAAAACATGGGTGAGGGCTTCGCCGCGAACCAGTGAAATAATAAAAATGAGACTGATGACAATTAATGTTGCGAAGGTCACTTGCAGGGTGAAGCGTTCAATTCTTTGTAATAGTGGCGCTTTAACGGTATCTTTTTGACTGATAACGTTGGATATTTTTCCAATTTCTGTATTGAGACCCGTTGCAGTTATTTTTATCAGCCCTCGACCTCTAATAACGGTGGTACCGGCATAGCAGATGTTTTCACAACCGTTGGAGATTTGTGGAGTTTCGGAGGGGGGAGAGTATTCTGATTTTTCGCTCTTTAGTACGGCGAGAGATTCGCCCGTAAGCATCGATTCATCAAGTGTCAGTTGTTGAGCTTCCAGGCAAATGCCGTCCGCAGGCACTTTGTCACCCGAAGCCAGGTAAACCAGATCATCAGTAACCAGCGCTTTAGAGTTAATTCGCTGGCTATGTCCATTTCTTAGTACATTGGCCATTTGCGGAACCAGTGCATTAAGCGCAACAGCTGCTTTTTCGGCTGAATATTCCTGAAAACTCCCGATAGTGGCGTTGAGTAATAGAACGGCAAAAATAAACAGACCGTTTATTGGTTGATCTAAAAGGAAAGAAACGACCGCAGCAATCAAAAGTACATAAATAAAAGGGCTTTTAAATTGTTTGAGGAAAAGCATGCCAAAGCCGGGCGCTTTTGTCTGGGGGAGACAGTTTTCGCCCTCTGTTAACAGACGAGCTTCTGCCTGCTGACTGGTCAAACCCTGATAGTCTTTGTTTTCTGGAGTCAAATGTGATTACTCTCGTTTATGACAGTCTGAAAAATGGTTTGAAAAACGCGTTTTAAAGCCAATACCTGAACCACCAGAGAATCTTTCCCAAAATCTGATAATACCATGGCTGACTTAGTAACCTGTTATGGTCCACCCGATCCGAATGAGCAATTAGTTGATTAAACTTTTGTTCCATTTGCTGGATAGATTGCTGTTGAGTGAGAAAAATGTCCAGCTCCAGATCATGCAGGAAGCTGCGGTGGTTCAGGTTAGAGCTTCCTACCATGAGCAGGTTGTCCAGTAAGATTGTTTTGGCATGAATGATATGATGATTGCATTCGTATATCTCAATTCCAAATTTTAATAAAAGTTTATAGTAAGTTGTGCTGATCAAAGGAAAAAAAATGATGTCTGAATGTCGAGAAATTAGCAGTTTAACGTCAACTCCCTGTAAACGCGCTTTTTTTAACGCACTGATAATTCGCCAGGAAGGAACCAGGTAGGCACTGATTATCCAGATGCGTTGCTTGCTTGTTTTCATTAATTTAACTAATTCAATATTTTTCAGTTGACGGCGAAATAGATTGTTGTTGGTTCTGAAAGGCAGTTTTTTTCTACCGGGGGTATAACGATAGGTGGTTTGCCAGACTTCGTTAAAACTTTCAGACAGATTGAATACTGGTTTCCCTGTGAGTCTGACACCACAATCGAACCAGTCTTTATTTTGTACGGTTTGAGTAGTGCCCGGAAGGTGATCAGCACACAGATTCAAGCTGCCACTCCACGCTGTTTTCTGGTCAATAATATAAAGTTTTCGATGGTCACGCTTATTGATATTTGAAAGTAGATCAACAAATTTGCTGAGAACCGTTTTTTTTATTCGGATTCCCTGATATAGGGAAACTCTCCAGGGGAGAGGGTGGTAAACTTTTACGTTGATGCCATGATGACATAGTTCTTTAATGTGCTCTGAGTCCCATATCATTGAGCCAACACCATCGATAATTACTTTGACGTTAACCCCTTTTTTGGCCGCATTGATCAGACAGGTAATAATTTGTCTTCCGAGTGTATCCTGTGCAAAAATATAACATTCAATTTCAATCGATTTTACAGCACTATTCAGTTCAAAAATAAGTTGCTCAAAGTATTTGTCGGCATTAAACAGAAGTGTTTCCTGATGCCAGGGGAATACATTTTCAAGTAAATTATTATGTCTGCTGTAGGACACTGTTACTAGCATCTTCAAGGAGTTTGAGTATAAATAGATAATAAATCAAAAATACCCCTTATTAACAATGATTTTGTTGTTTTTTGCGTAAAATTGAAACTAATCTGTTTATTATTGTGTATTGAGTGATAGATTAATGGGGGAGTGATAGGTTAATTGAGGAATAGCATAGTGACAGAGAGTGATAATCGATAGAGATGATATTGGTCAATAAAACCTTTTGTTGCCAGCGTTAGTATTGATAGTGTCACTATTTCTTCTAAAGATATTTTTATTATGGAATTTTCTAATACGGAAGCTGTTGAAGTCAGGAGTAAAATGTAGACCGAGCCATGTCGTTAGTTTTTTGGAGTTTAGAATGTAGTCAGACAGGTTTTATTCATTATTAGCAGGAGATTAACTTGGAAACGATAAAACGTATTTTAGTCATCTTAAATCCAGACGATGAGTTGCATATTGAAATTGATCATGCACTCAAAATTGCCAGTCAGACGAAAGCCAGAATTGATGTTGTGGCATTTAGACACCATTCAGAGCTGGCGCTTTTAAAAAACACAGAATATAGCGAACAATTAAAGGGCAATCTTGAAGCTATATCCATGGCTTCGGTCAGTGAGCGCATTAGCACAATAAAAAATAAAGGCGTAAACATATCTGCCCATGTTGAATGGTGCGATCATATGGCTATATCAGCAATTGATTATGTTAAAGAGCAAGCGGTTGATTTATTGATTAAAGCGCCCAACAAAGTGTCAACTTTGAACCATCTGGTCACAACACCAACAGACTGGGGTTTATTGCGCACCTGTCCCTGCCCGGTGTGGCTGGCCAAGCCACAAACTCAATTTTCCGGGGGCGTTCTTGCTGCTGTTGATGTCTCTTCACAGTCTGAGACCCTGGCTACCAGAGTCCTTCATCAGGCCAATTATTATTCTCACATTTTGGGGGCGGAATTACATGCACTTAATGCATTTCCCTGTATGCCGGTGGGTGCAAAAGTTCAGTTTGTTGGCATTTATGAAGCGGATTATGAAAATGAGATAAAAACACAACATCAACAGGCGCTAGCAAAACTGGCCAGTTCAGTGGATATGCCTGAGAGTCGGCAACATGTTTATCCTGGCGTCACTCAACAGGTCATTTGTGATTACCTTAAAGAAAATTCGATTAGTCTGTTGGTAACGGGCACTTCCGCACGAACTGGAGTTTCCGCACTGTTAACGGGAAATACTGTTGAATCAATTATTGCCAATGTTGATTGTGATATTCTGGTGATAAAATCCTCAGAGTAAAGCCTGGGTATCACTAATTTATCTTACTGATTGAAACCTGTTATTTTTTGAGGCAGGTTATTTATTGAGACTGGCAGGTTTTTTATGCAGCAAAACTATCAACTGAAAGCTGTCGATATGGGCATTGACACCCATCAGGAACTTGTCATCTACATGCGAGAAGATTCGCCGGTTTGCCGCGCTGAAGGTTTTACTGCCAGTACTCGGGTAGCAGTTTCCAATCGAGACAGGCAGGTGGTTGCGACAATTAATGTCGTTAGCAGTCATTCATTAGTGGCAGGTACGGTTGGGTTGTCCTGTATTGCGTTAAGACGTTTAAATATTCATCCCGGAGATAAAGTTTGTATTTCTCATGCGCCGGTTGTTAAATCATTAAGTCTGGTGCGTAAAAAGATATTTGGTCATGGGTTGAATGATGAAGAAATAGAAACGATTGTCAGTGATATCAGTGCTTATCAATATAGTGATATTGAAATTGCCAGCTTTTTGAGTGCCTGTGCAGGCAGTCGACTTAATCTGGATGAAATTATTGGCCTGACAAAAGCCATGGTGGCATGTGGCAAAAAGTTGAACTGGAATGGCAAACAACGGATTTTTGATAAACATTGTATTGGTGGTGTACCAGGCAATCGAACGACGCCACTGGTTGTTTCAATTGCCAGCGCTGCTGGTTTAACAATACCAAAAACTTCCTCAAGAGCAATAACCTCTCCCGCAGGTACGGCAGATACGATGGAAGCAATTACCAACGTAAACCTTAAAATGTCAGAAATTCAGCAGGTCGTCGAGGAGACTGGTGCTTGCCTGGCCTGGGGAGGCGCTGTAAATTTAAGCCCGGCTGATGACATTCTTATCCGAATTGAGCGGGCGCTGGAGCTGGATGGAGAAGGACAGTTGATTGCGTCTGTTTTATCAAAAAAAATTGCAGCGGGTTCAACGCATGCAGTCATTGATATTCCGGTGGGTAAGACAGCAAAAATACGCAGCTCAGTCGAAGCTGACCGGCTGTCTTCTTTATTTACCAGAGTGGGTCAGGCTTGCGGTATTTATGTTCGTTGCGTGATTACCGATGGTAGTCACCCTGTTGGTCAGGGAATTGGGCCTGTTGAAGAAGCAAGAGATATCATCGATGTGTTAAAAGGCAGTCCGAAGGCTTCTATAGAGCTACGAGAAAGAGCGGTACTGTTGGCCGGGCATTTACTTGATCTTGCTGAAAATTGTGGTCTGAATGAAGGCATGATTAAAGCGGATGCGTTGTTAGCCAGCGGTGCTGCGTGGCGTCAGTTTAATTTGATTATTCAGGCGCAGGGCGGTATGAAAGTGTTACCCAGGGCCAATTATATTCATTCAGAGAATGCCCCGAAAAGTGGAGTGCTGAAAGTGATTGATAATCGAAAATTGGCGCGTCTTGCAAAACTGGCTGGGGCACCTTTCAGTTTATCGTCGGGTATTCGCCTGCATGCCAATATTGGCGATTCAGTTGACTCTGACAAGCCTTTGTTTAGTCTTTTCAGTGAAACCCGGGGTGAGCGCGATTACGCATTAACTTTTTTTAATCGTAACCTGGATATGTTTGTGATTGAGACTAATCCTCAGGATTAGTTTTTGATTGAAAATGATTTAAAAGGGGGTTGAAATGTCAGGTTCGAATAGTTCTGCTCTGGCCGGGGCCGATTTAGCTCGTTCGGGTTTAGTCTGTGCCGACTTTAACAAACTGGTACTTAATGAAGAGGTGTTGATATTTTCACTGAATCCTCACCCGCTGGCATCCAGTCTGGGTGAAAAGCTGGCGGTACGGAGGGGGATTTTTGAAACTCGCCTGTTTCCAGATGGAGAATCTTATTTACGTTTAAATCAGGACGTTGACGAAAAGCACTGTATTGTTCTGGCTGATTTATCTCATCCCAACAATAAATATCTACCCTTAATTTTTTTGCTGGATACCTTGAAAGAACTAGGGGCAAAAAGCGTCGGTTTAATCGCGCCTTACCTGAGTTATATGCGTCAGGACAGGCGCTTTGTGGAAGGTGAAGCGATTACTTCAAAATTATTTGCCAGCGCTTTATCGCAACATATTGACTGGTTGGTGACAATTGATCCGCATTTACATCGTTATCATTCTCTGGATGAGATATATTCGGTGCCGTCTCGTGTTGTGCAGGGGGCTCCTGCACTGGCTGACTGGTTGAAAAAGCAAGAGGGCTTGTTGCTGGTAGGGCCAGACGCAGAGAGTCAGCAATGGGTCTCGGAAATTGCCAGGCAATGTGGGCATCCATACATTATCGGGGAGAAACAGCGTTATGGAGACAGAGATGTTAAAATTGTTTTGCCATCAATCTCACGTTTCTCTCATTTAACCGCTGTCATAATTGATGACGTCATTTCTAGCGGCCAGACAATCAGACAATGTATTGGTGAACTAAAAGCTCAGGGAGTCAAACAGGTAAAGTGTGCCGCAATTCATGGAATCTTTGCCGATAGAAGTGATGAGGAGCTCGTTAACAGCGGGCTTATTTCTCTTGAAACCAGCAATAGTATCCCGCACTCAACCAACCAGTTTGATATGGCAGAGTTATTAGTTAAACCGGTGACTGATTGTATTCTGGAAACAATACAACATAGCTCTGAATAACCTGATTGAAAACTCGATAGGAAAAATAGTATGAAAATTACTTTTTTAGGAGGCGCCGAAACGGTAACCGGCTCTAAGTATTTACTTGAAGTTAAGCAAGATTCAAAAACGACTCGAGTATTGATCGATTGTGGTTTATTTCAGGGATTTAAATGGTTGAGAAAACGTAACTGGCAGTCGCTTTCAATTGATGTTAACACACTTGATGCAGTGTTACTTACTCATGCTCACCTTGATCATTCGGGTTATATACCACGGCTTTATAAACAGGGGTTCAGAGGAACCGTTTACACACATCATGCGACACGTGCACTGTGTAAAATCTTACTGGAGGATAGTGGCCATATTCAGGAGGAGGACGCTCGTTATTATTCCCGGCATGGTTTGGGAAAACATAAGAAGCCGCAACCTTTATACGATCAGGAAACCGCCAGAAGCAGCATGAGTCTTTTTAAATCAGTTAATTTTCAGGACAGAGTGACTGTCGGTGATATTCAGTTTTATTTTCGTAGTGCAGGTCATATTCTGGGGGCTGCCAGTATTATTGTTGAAGCAGAAGGAAAAACCGTTGGTTTTTCTGGTGATGTTGGCAGGTTTGATGACGTTTTAATGAAAGCACCACAGCCTTTGCCGCCTTTAGATATACTTTTGCTGGAATCTACCTATGGAAACCGTCGCCATGGAACAAAAGATCCCTATGAATCATTGGCTAAGCTGGTTAATCAGGCAGTCGTTGATGGCGGGGCTATTCTGGTACCAGCGTTTTCTGTAGGTCGCGCTCAGGCATTGCAGCATATGTTTGTTACATTAATGAATCAGCAGAAAATTCCAAAGATGCCGATTTATCTGGATAGTCCGATGGCAATCAGTGTTTCAGAGACTTACTGTCACTTTATTAATGAGCATCGGTTAACCCGAGAGCAATGTGAAGCTATGGATAATGGTGTGATTCGAACTTTATCGGTTGATGAGTCCAAAGAAATTGCAGGGCAGAATTTTCCGCACATTATCATTGCCGGTAGTGGGATGGCATCTGGCGGGAGAATTTTACACCATTTTAAGCGCTTGTTAGCAGTGCCGAATACAACGGTGTTATTTACGGGTTATCAGGCTGGTGGAACGCGAGGAGCAAAAATGCTGGCTGGTGCTAATAGCGTTAAAATTCACGGGCAATGGATACCGGTAAAAGCCAGAGTTTTGTGTATTGATGGTTTATCGGCTCATGCAGATTATGTCGATATGGAGCAGTGGTTAAAGCGTTCTTCGCTGTCTAAGAAAACCCACATTTATCTGGTTCATGGAGATCCCGATGCGCTGGAGGGAATGCGTGATCATTTATTGCAGACAACTGATTTTGAAGTTGATATTGCAATTTATAAACAGGTTTTGTCTGTTTAGAAAAGGACTTTTTGAGTCGCTGACATAGAACATATTACAAATCAATTTTACATTTTTGGTGTGTCTTTTACAGTTTAAAGCTTGTTTTTTTATGTATAAGCTGAGAAGTTAAACGCTAATTCAATAACGATTGTTGAGAGGTTTAGTTGTGGAACGCGTCAATCCAGCTGGAAGTAATATTTGTAGCACGGGTAGTACAGGTAAAGATTGTAAGGCTGCTGAAGATGTCCTCGACAAAAGCATTCAAGGAAGGCCTGTATCAGAAAAAAGAGCAAGCAGCAGTTTTAAAGCAAAGTTGAAGAAAAAGTCGCCGCCTCCTCTTCAGCTAAATATTAAACCTGCTTTAAAATTATTAGTTAATACATTTTCTATTTCTCAAAGTGATATTGATACTTGTTTAAGCCGTAATAGTAGTTTGTCCGGTTTATCTGTTACGCGCTTTGATGATATCCCCTGCCTTAACAATAAAAAAATTAGCGACAAATTACATGCCAATATTGTTTCAGTTAATGGAAAGAACCTGGCTATTGCATCACAGTACCCAATAGATAAAAAGCTGGAGGTCAAACTTGAAAATCGAGAATGTCAGATGGTTAGCTTTTTTAAAACAATAGTTAAACAAAATGTGTCCTGTATTGTCGTGCTCAACCCAGAGCATGAAATGAGAGAACGAAAATTACCTCCTTACTTTATGGAAGAAAAGATTTATTCTGATAAAAACAGTAATGAAGAACCAGGTGTCAAGATTCAGTCCGTATTAGATGGCGTTTATAAGTCAGATAATGTGAAAAAGTATAATTTAGCGATTCAAGTCAAAGGTAATGAAGATTTTAAAGTACCTGTTTTTCACTTGAGTAATTGCGAGGATTATGGAGCAATCGGGAAGGATGAAATTAAAACTTTAATTGAAGCGATTCAGAGTAGCAAGCAACAGTCGTCGGGGTTGCCTTTTATTCATTGCCGAGCAGGTGTAGGCAGAACAGGTCAGCTTATCGCCAGTATGGCAATGAACCTTACTGATATTAAAGCGACGACTTTAGAGCAGATTATCAAGGATATGAGGGATTGCAGATTTGGTATTGTACAGTCAGAGGCTCAATTTTCAGCATTGATTGATTACGCTGAGGTGCAGGGGCGGACAATACTGAATGATATTAATCTCAGAGATAACATTTATTCTTAGAGATATTATTGTATCGCTAGCCGGTTATCTGTGTATAACTGCTTTCTCTTTATAGCAAAACTGCCTGTTTATGACTATATTCTAGTCGCAAATTGCTAAAAGAGAGGTGAGTTTATGTTTCACGATCGAAGAAATCATGATCGTATCTCAAGGCAGGAACACGTGATAATAGACGTTATTGCCGGAGATAAGACTGAAGAGTTTGATTGTAATTCAAGAGATTTATCAAACTCAGGGGTGTAACTCTCGCTCTGATCAAAATTTCCCTAATCGCACCACGTTTTTTGGTGGTTCAATCGGTTGACAATAAAAACATTTAACCAGTTCCCATG
>JADGFG010000110.1 GCA_016743995.1 Kangiellaceae bacterium
GGTTACCCCACCAGCTACTGCAAGATCAAAACCCGGGTCCTGAGTTGAAATAGCGTGTTCAGCCCACACCTGAGCAGTCACCGGCTCAGTCATTTCATTACCATCGGAATTACCTTTATGCGAAGGAGACGGATAAACACCTAAATGAGAGTGCACGTCGATCAAACCTGGAGTTACCCACTTTCCTTTTCCGTCATATTGTTTTATACCATCGGGTAATGCGATTGATGTACCAATTGCCTGTACTTTACCCGACTTAACCCATACTGAAGCCTGATCCAGTCGCTCACCAGTTCCGGTTAAAACCGTTGCATTTAAAATAACAAATTCACTCGAAGGCAAAGGCTGATAAGTCGACTGAAAAACCGGCTTTGCTCGCTCAACCTCTATTTTCTGTTTCACTTCATCTTTACACGCTGCAAGTCCCACTATCAACAGTGGAACCAACACTTGATTTAATCTCAACATATTTATTCATCCAATAATAAAATAAGCACTTATGAACCAATAATTTTTTCCAGTAATTTTATACCGAAAAATTTATCCATCACCGTAACCAGAAAAATCAACCCTAATAAAACCGGGCATATGTAACTCATTGCAATATTCACATAACTCTGTAACCAACTTCCTTTTAAGGACTCTGCGCCGATCTGCAACTCCTGATTAAAGCGATGTTTACGCCACACATAGGCGACAAAAACCGAAATAAGAAATCCACCCAGAGGTAAAAAAGTATCATTGGCAATCAGTCCGACAAAACTCATGAAATCCAGACTTTTCACCGCTCCTGGAAGCATGATAAATTGACTTAACGCCTCACTAGCACCATTTGACAACATTGATGGAATACCCACTATGAAAATAACCATCGCAACAACCCAGGTTGCTTTAGAGCGTTTGACTTTATGTTCGTCAACCAGATAAGCGGTAGGTACTTCTAATAGAGATATTGTCGACGTAAACGCAGCAAAAGAAAGCAGGAGAAAAAACAAACCGCCAATCACTATTCCCAGAACATCTCCCAATGATTGAAAAACGCCAGGTAAGGTAACAAAGATTAAACCAGCGCCGCCATCAGTTTCAATCCCCTGAGAAAAAACAAGCGGAAAAATCATAAAACCAGCAAGTACAGCAACAGACACATCAATTAATGTAATTTGTGCAGCAGAAGTAACAATGTTATCGTTTTTTGAAACGTAACTCCCGTATGTGATTAAAGCCCCCATACCTAAAGATAACGAAAAGAATGCCTGGCCTAACGCAGAATAGATTACAGCGGGTGTAATCTCTGAAAAATCAGGAACAAGATAAAACTTTAACCCTTCCATTGCATTGGGCAAAGTTACCGCATAAAGAATCAAACAGATAATCATAACAAAAAGTGTTGGCATTAATAACTTTGCCGCTTTTTCTATTCCGCCAGAAATACCTCTAGAAACCACAAATGCTGTTCCGACCATAAATAAGATACTGTAGGCTCCTACGGTAATCCAGTCTTTGGTAAATTCACCGAATCGTTGGCCAATGTCAAAATGGCCAGTCACAATTTCAATAAAATAACCAAATGCCCAGGCAGCAACCACATTATAAAAAGACAGGATCAAAACACCACTGGCCAACCCAAGATAACCAATACCAGACCAACCTTTATAACCTAATGCTTTAAATGCACCGACAGCATTACGCTGGGTATTACGCCCAATTGCAATCTCAGCTACCATGACAGGAAAACACAAAATAAAACAGAACAACAAATACATCACGACAAAGGCTGCACCACCGCCTTTACCCACTTCAAATGGAAATTTCCAGATATTGCCTAACCCTACCGCTGAGCCCGCTGCAGCGAGGATAAACCCCAGGCGAGAACTAAATCCGCCACGTTGAATTGCCATTGACTATCCTTCTTTATTAACTTGTTAATTTAATTAGCGTTTATTTTATTGTTTACTTAGTAAAATCTAGATTGATTGCACTAATAGAAAGACTGTAAACCAAATATAAAAACACAAACAGGCAGGTAGTCACAAGGTAAAAAAGTAATATTTTTTCTATCTTTGTAAAAAAAGACTGATTTACCTGGTGGAAGGATCAGCTGAAATTAAAGTCCATCTCTCAATCAGCCATACAAATATCTACATTGTGATATATTTATTCTAAAAGAAGTCTGTTAGTAAAATACCGATACCAAACCTTTCAATCGAATGATTGTAATCAATCAGACTTTCCCCATAACCATGAAAATACTGAGCGTATCCCCTGAACCGGCTTCCCAGTGAAAAAGTCCATTCCAGCTGAACCGCTCCCTGACCATTTGAAGTCAGGTTATTTCTTAACATTAAACTAAAAGACTGACTATCCCATTTGTAATCAGTTGTAAATTCATAATATCCCATATATTTGTATATATCAGGGTTATCGTCTCCATCAGGCTGCCCAGGATCGTCTTTTTTGTCTTCTGGAATTCTATACCAGGGCCGAAAACCAATCACCCATCGGTCATTCTCCCAGACAAAATGTGCGTAAATTCGATTCCAGCTTCGCGACATTGGTTGAATACGGCCGTTTGACTGATGTTCTATTCCAATAATATTAACCCGGTTTGTCCATTCGCCCACTTTCAGATCATTTAAATATCCATAAAAAATCTCAGGCTGGTAATTGGTTTCTCTAAAAGGAGATGAAATTTCTGAATTATACATTTGCCAATATGACTGCAGAGTAAAACCAAAATAAACCGCATCTTTTTCGGTCAATAACGAGCGAAATACAGGGGCTTTAAGACTCAGCTGAAATTTGGCTTCCAGGTTATCCAGCTTCCCTGCGTAGGGAGTTCCTTCATAGGGCTCGGAATTCATTTTTCGCACATAAGTCGCAGGCATAAAATAATTGCGCTTATGTGAAGTAATGATATTGGGGTTATCCAGGGAATCAGATTCTCTGATAATTCGTTTCTCGAGCGGCGAAAGGGCTTCACTTTCAAGCAATTTCTGATTTTCCAGATGCATTTTACACCACTGCTCAATTTCACCCGTGGTTCGAATCTCATCAGATTTCAAAAATTGCCTCAGATAACACTGCTGTAATTTATTGTCAGTTTTATCTGCCGCACAAGTACTGGAAGCCGCTAGCACAAAAACAGCTAATAAAATCCCCAAAAAAGATCGTTTCATTATATGTGTTGTTTCTCTATTTTTATTTTTCTATATTATATAGGAAGTCATACCACTTAGATTGTAATAATTATGTTTTACCTTCCGTTAACATTCTGGATGATAAATACAAGGAGTTAACCATGTCTGTACAACAAATTCCGGTCATACTAAAGTCGATTAGCCCTCAGTTTAACGAGCATACAGCGATTAAAATTACCGGCTCGCAATATACCATGATGAAAGAAGTCATCAAGGAGTATGGTTCCAACAATGACGCGTCCCGTTTATATGGTATTCTGGGCAGAATTGGTCGACGCATGAAACAAGTCAACAATCCTCACCTCTGGTCTACTGAATTTGACTTTTTTGCAACCAGCATGATGCATGCGTTAAAAGAAAGAAGATATTGTCGTGAAGAAGATTCAATAGATGATATCGATGAGATATTTGCTCGGCATAATATCGCATCGATGCCCGGAAAAAATCGAGATACCGACAAAAATAGAGTAATGAGTATCTTTAAGTAATTCGATTCTTAAAAAGATTACTTCAGGAAGTAGAGTCATCGACAGCTTTACAAATAACCAGTGCTGGAGATGAATATCTCCAAACAACACTTCGAGCATTCAGAATAAACTGCTACAATCATTTTTTTTTTAGCTGATTGAGAAGTACTGATATGTCGTTTGTAGATACGATAGCCATTGTAAGCGGTGGAGCATCGGGGCTGGGTAAAGCGGTCGCTCAACGCATTGCCGAACAAGGGGGCAAAGCCGCCATTCTGGATATCAATAGTGAGCAAGGCCTCGCTCTGACGGCACAATACCCTGATAATCTGATTTTTCAGCAAACGGATATCAGCAATGAAAAACAGGTTGATCTCGCTGTTGATGCAACCGTTGAACATTTTGGCTCAATCAATCTAGCCGTTAACTGTGCAGGCATATTGGGTGCAGGCAGAGTTATTAGCAAAAAAGGCCCGATGCCCCTTGAGCATTTTCAAAAAGTGGTCAATATCAACCTGACGGGGAGTTTTCTATTAACTCGCGCTGCTGCCCGCCATATGATGAATAACTCTCCGGTAAAATCAGAACGAGGGGTGATTATTCATACGGCCTCCATTGCCGCTTACGAAGGTCAGCTGGGGCAAATTGCCTATTCTGCTACCAAATCAGCAATTATCGGTATGGTTTTACCGGTTGCCAGGGAGTTCGCTTCTTCTGGAATTCGTTGTATGGCGATTGCTCCGGGAACCTTTGACACACCAATGATGGCCGAAGTACCCGATGAAATCAGAGAAAAGCTCTGCTCGGAAATTCCACATCCTTCTCGCTTTGGCACCACTGATGAATTTGCCGGACTGGTAGAGCATATCAATGATAATCAGATGCTGAACGGCTCGGTTATCCGGCTGGATGCTGCTGCAAGGTTGAGGTGATAATTGGTGAACCATAATGAAAACAAGTTGACACAAAAAAACATTGCGTCTTCCAGAATTTATTCTTTCATTAAGTTTCAATAATTATAATACAAGCGCTGCTCTTATCAACACAGACCCCTTCAAATCAGGATGAGACCAGTAACAGGCAGATAATAAGCACTAAAAAGGGATAGAAAGTTGTCGGTTATTATTCAGTCCATCTTCAGGAAATCGTACACCAATCCCCAATAACCGGATTGGTTGTGGATGCTGATTCCTCAGTCTTTTAAACAGGGCTAATAATAACCTGACATCAAGTCCCTGAGAAATAGATTCCGCCGAATGAATGACAAAATTATCAAGCTTGATTTTAACATAAACTTTACGAATTTTATCCACCTGCTCAGCTTTTTCAAGACGCCTCGACAAGCTCGAAACCAACCGATATAACTCCGCTTCACAGGCTTCCCATTGAATAATGTTCTGCTCAAACGTATTTTCAACACTAACCGATTTTCTTTTCGAATTAGTAATAACTGGGCGCTCATCAACACCACGACAAAGGTCATAGAAATACTTGCCCATTTTGCCAAATTTTTTAATCAATACACTCAGCTCTACCTGCTTTAATTCATGACAGTAATGAATATCCATAGCCTCCAGTTTAGATGCCATCACCTTACCTACACCAAACAGTTTGTTAACCGGTAGCTGCTCGATAAAATCAAGCGCCTCTTCTGGCAAAACAACCTTAATACCCGCAGGTTTATTCCAGTCACTGGCTATCTTTGCCAGAAATTTAGACGTTGCTACGCCTGCTGACGCAGTCAGGCCCGTTCTTTCCTGAATGGTATTGCAAATAGATTGGGCTATCCAGGTTGCACTACCACAACATCGCTCAGAGTCAGTAATATCCAGGTAAGCTTCATCCAGTGACAGTGGTTCGATTAGATCCGTATATTCTTTAAAAATACGGCGAATTTCTTGTGACTCTCGCTTATATTTAGCCATATCTGGTTTAACAAATGCTAACTCTGGACAAAGACGTGCAGCATGTGCAGAAGGCATTGCCGAACGAACACCCAAACGCCGGGCTTCATAGTTACAGGTCGATATTACGCCACGAGAATAGGGATTACCGCCAACAGCCAGTGGCAAGTTGGCGAGAGCAGGATCATCCCGCTGCTCGATTGCAGCATAGAAACAATCCATATCAATATGAATGATTTTACGCATAAAACTGATTAACCAGACCCGGTAGCAATAAAAATAAATTTATTTCGGAATGCCAGAGACAGATATAAACCACCTGAACAACCACCCGTTAAACAAGTAGCCATATTAACAGCTTTATCAATTACCTGAAAAGAAGAACAATTAAAATAACAGAGAAACTACAATAAAATCTGTACTGAAAAGTGTTTTACTCCTTGATGATTCGCTACTTTTGACGGGCAAACTCATTAAAGAGGAATTTTAAGCAAAAATTCCGTGCCTCCAAGACTGCTCTCTTTAATTGAAATATCACCACAATAATTTTTAATAATATCCATAACGATAGAAAGTCCAAGTCCCTGACCTTCCGCTTTTTGATCGAGCCTTTTTCCTCGATCGAGGATTAATGAACGTTTAGCTTCGGGAATTCCCACCCCGTCATCCTCAACTTCAAGAACCAGAACGTCTGATTGCTGACTGGCACTGATAATTACCTGAGACTTTGCCCATTTGCAGGCATTATCGGACAAGTTTCCGACAACTTCCATCAAGTCACCTATTTCGCCAGGAAAATAACAATGACTATCGATGTGATACTCAATATTAAGCTGGCGGGAAGCGTGAACTTTATTTAAAGCTTCAACAATTTTTTTAATTTCAGGCTCAACCAGTGTTTTACGTTTAAGCGCCTGACCAGCAGTAACCACAGAACGATTAAGTTGATACCGAACAATATCATCTATCCGTTCGACCTGTTTTTGAAGTTGCTCTCGTTGATCTCGTTCAGCTATCAGAGCCTTTGTTCCACGCACCTCACCAGTTTGTTCCTGTTTTGTTGCCTGATTAAGCTCACTTTTAATTATCGCTAACGGTGTTTTAAGACTATGTGCCAGATTACCCAGCGTATCTCTGTAACGCGCTTTTTGCCGAGCTTCACTATCAAGTAATTGATTAATACTGGACGTCAGAGGCAATAACTCAGCTGGAAACTCACCAGTCACTTTGTCTGCATCCCCACAACCCACAAGTTCTATTTGAGACTTTGCAGTATTCAACGGCCGTAAAGAAACATTAAGCGCGTACACCAGAACCACAATCAGAAATACAGCAGAAATAGAGAGCCAGATAAACACCTGCTTTTTAAACGCATTAACTGAAGCATTCAACAAACTCTGTGTTTCACCGATTAAAAACAGATATTCTCCTTCCATGCCATTTTCATGCTCCCAGATAATAATATCACCAACCCAGAACATTGCTTGTCGTTCCATTACAGAACTCGTTAGCTTCTTTAATGAATAAGGCAGGGAAACTTCAGGCAGAACAGAAAAATTATCACTAGAATGAGAACGCCAGATTAGATCGCCATCTACATCCAGAACATATGCAACCAGACCCGAATTGAGATGGTTCAGGCGGTCGTTTCTCATTTTTTTTGGCAAAAAAAGTTGCGCATCTCTATCATGAGCATCTGCCATTAACCCATAGATTTGACCGACCAGACTTTCCTGTATGCGCGCCTTGCTGGCAATAGAGTATGCCGATTTGGTAATAATATAAATAAAAGAAAAGGCTACAAGAATGACAATCGCACTGATTAATGTCATTCTTTGCTTGAGTGACCAGACTCGCATTTAATTCACATATTCCGGATTTAACCGATACCCCTGGCCACGTAAAGTTTGAATTAACTTTAACGACTGTTCTGGATCTATTTTTTTTCTCAAACGACCAACAAAAACCTCCAGAACATTACTATCACGATCGAAGTCCTGCTCATAAATATGCTCAGTAAGCTCCGTTTTAGATACCACTTTTTTGGGGTTTAGAAAAAGATATTCGATCACCTTATACTCATAAGCAGTTAACTCAATAACATTACCTGACTTTGCAACACTTTGCGCCATGGTATCTAATTCAATATCTGCATATTTAATCGTTGGAGATGCAAATCCAGCCGTTCTACGCAACAGGGCATTGCATCTGGCTAAAAGCTCTTCAAATTGAAAAGGTTTCGCCATGTAATCGTCAGCCCCGGTAGATAATCCTTCAACTTTATCCTGCCAGGAATCTCGAGCCGTTAAAATAATAATAGGAAGCTGGCTCTCTTTTTTGCGTAACTCTGCGATAAGCTCCAGTCCCGACATACCAGGCAACCCGATATCGACAATAGCGATATCAACCGGGTATTCTTCCGCCAGAAATAATCCATCCTCTCCATTTTCACTCGATTCAACTGCGTATCCCGCTTCTTTAAAAGAGGAGACCAGGTTTTCTCTTAAACGTGTCTCGTCTTCAACAATTAGTACTTTCATATAACCCCTGCTATTTTAATTTATTTTTACTCTTTGTAATTCAGAAAAACTCAACGACAAGCTCTTATTACCAGATTTCTGATTCGATTTTCCCCAACCAGAACTCTTACTCGGTAGACCGAATCAGGACCGGCATCTTGCAACTGGATACTGACAACTGTACCGCCAGTTTCCGCACTAGCCTGATTAATCACTTCAGCACTTGAAATCAACTGACAGCCTTCAAGGTTTTCTCCTTGAAACGTTTCCTGTGCCTGCAAAGAAAATGTTATTCCACAAGCCAGAAATAGAGCGAAGAGTTTTTGAGTGAGATTTTTCATATTAAATAATGCGCGAGGTAAGAAAAAAACACTATATCATGCAATTGATTAACGGGCATAGTATAAAAAAAACCGTACCCCTCAAAGAGTGTTTTAATAAACCCATAAGCCTCGTAAATTTAATTAACTGGAATAAACCAGCGACTTAATAGAGTTTAACCAGGATTAACTGAATAGAAGCTGAACCTTACCAGGCAGTGTTAATGTTACCGGGGTTCAACTCGATCACCTCAGAGATAAAGGCTGATGAATTGAAGTTTCCTTCTCAGTACAAACTGAATTGCTTACTTGATAAAAAACAGTCCCTTGCCGTCAGCAAGGGAAAAGACTTATTACTAATTTCGTGTGAAATACTGGTTAGCAGGTATATACCAAAGCTCCTTGAATATATAGCTCCTTGAATATATACATCAGGCAACCAGCTGTTTTGCCATAATATCAAGAGATTCAGACTCAAGACGCAGCGCTTCGAACGCATCTTCTACTAGCTGAGGATCTAACGATAATAGCTCCAATGTGCTTTCTGGCAAATCTTTGTCAACAGCATCACCAATATCCAAACGTTTTAACATTCGATTAGCAACCAGAACAACATTAGAATAAACAGCATGCTTACTCCAGAATTCTTCCTGATGATGTCGATGTACGGCAACAACTAATTCATCAGGCATATGCCAGTTCTGCATTAACCATGCGCCTATTTCTTCATGAGTAACCCCTAAAACATAAAACTCAATATCATCGACACTGGTATAAGGGTTGGCTTCTATTGTTGCATTTACCAGTTTAAACTGAGGCGGAAAGATATGACCCAGTAATAAATGACCAAAATTATGTAATAAGCCACTTAAATAAATAAGTCCTCTTTCAGGTCGTTGTTTCACAGGCATGGCTTTACAGAGTTTTTCAGAAAGGCTTGCGGTATAAATCGCCTGTTTCCAGAATTCACGAACCCCAATAGGACCTTCCATAGGCACATGAAGAGACTTTCCAATTGAAATTCCTAATGCCAGATTCATCACTAACTCAAAACCCAGAACTCGCGCTATTGCAGTTTCTACAGAATCTACTTTCCCCTGATAGCCGTAATAAGGCGAACTTGCCCAGCTGATAACCTGCGCAGCCAGTGAAGGGTCTCTTAAAACGATTTGCGCTAACCTAGTCGCATCAGCCCCGGGATCGACCCGTAACTTCATAATATCTTGTGCTATTTCCGGCATCGCCGGCAAATCAAATGTTTCATCGACACGTTGTTTTAATCGAATAGGGGTAAATGTTGAATCTGGAACACTTGTATCTTCAGTTGAATTTCGACCAGCAAACACACTTTCAGTATTCACGGCAAACTCAGTGCGCTGGCAATCTTTAAATAACAAGTCTATCGCTTCTCTGTTAAATTTAAGCAAAATAGAAGGGTCACCACTCTCCATAATCACATTGTCTAAGTCAAATATACTTGGATCAAGCGTGATATCGGCCCGACAAGTACCAGGAAAAACAGGACGACTGATTCCCTTACCTGCATTAAATAGTTTTGCCGAGTCCTCTTGAGAAAGGATATCGACATCACTTTCAGTCTGTAATGATAAATTCCTGACATCTAGCAGATACTCGTAAGGCAATACAGCAAGCATCGTTTTTGACTGGCTCCTGATTGCAACACTACGTAGCAGATATTGCCGGTCATCTTTAAGAAAGTCCGCTGCATCTTGAATATCCATAGCCTGAGGCAACTCGATAATCTGATATGATATTTTACTTTCTTCTAACAGCTCCAGTATCACTTGTGGAATAGCCAATGTGTGCACCCAATCTTGTTAAACTTAACTAAAATATAGTCGATTTTTGTCAAAACTCTGCGAAATTAATATTAAATTGGGATCGATATCAAAGTTTAGTAATATCCTGCCAGCACATTCTTCCGATCGCTTATACTAAATCAGACGCTTATAACCAGATGAAGTAAAAATATAATTTTTTTAAAGTGACTGTTATTTTAAATGACTCAGTACTTTCATGCCTCCATGTTTTATGTAGCCTACAAACTCTCCGTATTACCAGGTGGTAAATTTCAAGCGCGCTTCTGTTAACACGCTTATTAAACAGGTTCTTCAGAATCAAGCACAGGTTGCTCTTCTACCTGATTGACCTCGACTCGTTCTATTTTACTGAAACGAGAGGATATTTTTTTTGCAGAAACAGTAACTTGCTCAACATCTTTAGTAACCATTCCTATATGACGGGACAAATTATCCATTCGGCTCTGAAAACGTGCAAAATCACGTCCAAGGACAGACAGGTGCTCTTTAATAATATGAACCTGCTTTCTGGTTTGTTCATCTTTAATTACCGTTGCAGCAGTGGTTAATATCGCCATCAGGGTCGTTGGCGACACTAACCATACTTTTTTCTGGTAGGCATACTCAATTAGCTCAGGGTAATGTCCATGAATTTCCGCAAAGACACTCTCTGCTGGAATAAACATAACTGCACCATCGGAGGTTTCTGGTGGAAGAATATATTTGTCAGAAATATCATTAATGTGCTTTTTAATGTCTCTTATAAACTGCTTGCTCGCATCACGCCTGTCAGCTTCTGCTAATTCAATATCAGTCATTTTTTTGTAACTTTCCAGTGGAAATTTTGCATCAATAGCTACCTTTCCAGTAGGTTCAGGTAACAATAACAGGCAATCTACTACTTTATTATTGGTCAAAGTTTCCTGCATAACGTAATGGCTTTCAGGCATTAAATTGCTAATTAAAGAATGCAGCTGAATTTCCCCAAAGGCCCCTCTTGAACGTTTATCGTTTAAAATTTCCTGTAAGCTAATGACATTACCCGATAGTTCACTAATTTTCTTTTGAGCATCATCAATTAATGCTAAACGCTTTAAAATATCAGTAAATGTTTCTGTTGTTTTATCAAACCCCTCTGAGAGCCGTTTGTCGACTTCACTGCTAATTTCTTTTAATCGCTTATCTGTTGTATTAGTCAAATGACCAATATTTTCTTTAATTAATTCATTCTGTGCTCGAATACTACGATCCAGCTCATTTCTTATCACCCTGGCACTTTCCTTAAAATTAGCCGTTATGACGTTTCCAGTCTCATTTTGATGCTTTGACATCGATAAAGTCATTTTTTCCTGAAACAGATTAAAGCTTTCTGTAAGCGTAACCTGCCCCCTGGTTAATGAAAGTTCAGTGGTATGACTTAAGTTATTAAACTTTTCAATTAACTCAGATTTAAATTCACTGATATTTTTATTCAAAACCATACCGGATTCAAAAAATCGCTTCTCTAATGCAATTTTCAAATCAGCGATGGAAGCCAGCTGTTTCTCCCTGTCACCCGAAATAGCGTTATATATAACTTCATGATTTAAAGCGGATTTCTCATCAATATGAGCTTGAATTTTTGAGGGAAATAACATTACCGTATCAAGTTTACTCAATATTTCTTCAGTGCATTTCTTTAATTTTGAGTCCCTTGACTGACGTAGTAGTATGAAAACTAATAGCAATAAAATCATGCATGAAACGATTAACTGAATAATGCTGATGTCTGCCTGAAAAAAATATGGATTCATAAGAAAGCCTGGAAAAGCGAATAAAATGATAAAAGTGACTCAAGTTCGTTGATTCTGAATGATTTCATCAGATGCAAAGTCATTAAGCTGGTTTCGGAAGGACTAATTAGAACCAGAGTACCAGATACCAGAATGAAGTCAGACAGTTATCTCAATAATGAGTTGAAAATACAGTCTGGATGACCAGTTCCCTGAAAAAATTCATTAAGCCATCAAAATTAACGTCAGGCAGGAGCCACCCGGTGACGATAAATTTTCTTGTGGAGAAATATTCCCGGGGAGACGCAGCAATCATAGCCTTGTCATAACCCAATGTTAATCGCAAACTGTATCTTCAACAAATTAATACTAGCAATACAACGACTACTCAGTCAAGTAGTATTAACGACGATTAAAAAACAATTAGCAATATAGTGAGGAAATCAATGAAATTAGTGTACGGTAAAAAAAACACTCAGCAAACGCTGAGTAATAACATGCTACACATCCATAGCTCTGCCAGTGATTGTTAAACGAACTTTACGCCTGTCATCTCCACTCCTTCGATCAAGCCCGGAACGCATATCAGGAACGGTTATTTTTCGTCCACTCATTTGCCGTCTATCGCTGCTGGCACGACGATCTACATTACGTCTCATTTTCTTTCGAGAAGACCAGGTCACCTTCTCTTCTACTGTATCTTGATCATATTCGCTATTTGACATTAGTTCTCATTTAACCATTATCTGCTTCGTTGAAAGATACCATCCATTTATACCCTGGCCCCTTGAAAATGCAGGATTCAGCAAGAAGTTTGGGCATATAATCAACTACGACCACCTGATCAAGTATAGATTCATTTTAAGCGTGAGATCTATACTATTTCATACTGAACAGACAGACGTTTTATGTAAATTTAAGTTATCATAATCAATATTGTGAACAATTTCACCGAAATATTAACCTTTTAATCAACTTTTTATCCAAAATTGACAACACCTGCGTACACAAAACGTTATAACCATTTAATGGAGGCTAGTCGTCACAATATCAACTCTATAACCCGTTCAACAAATCATTCAAAAGTCATTGATTTGAAAAAAGCTTATTAACCTCAACTCAGGATAAGAACAATCAGAAAATATGATTGATATTAATGAGTTATCAATAATTAAAGTACATTCAACTAGTAGAGCAATGTCAATATGATACCCAATGCAACTATTTTTAGTGGATATCAAGCCAAGTTTGCATAGTAATAACTGGTTATTGGAAGCAAACTTAACACGAAGAGCCGCTAAAATAGTTATCTTGAGTGGTTGTGCTTACCCCAGGTTGAGGTTTATTAGCAGAGTAATCAGTTTAATAATTGATTAACCAGAGAATGGAAATACGCAGACTGAGACCAGCCAGAGTAATCACGACGAGGATAGCCCTGATACGTCTGATATGCTGAAACATACGCTTTTCTCAATTCATCAAAATGCTGTTCGATACCAGTAGAGTCACAATCAAGCAGGCGAGCATAGTCATCTCCTATATCATATATCGCTAATAAACTGTCGACTTCATTTAACGAGCGTGTATTTTCATCACTTCCTGTTACTTTAATATTTTCTGGAATAAACTCATTCCTGTCAGGAAACAGGTTATCGGACGAGACTCTTTTATCTAATTGAAAGTATTCACAAAAAGATTGATAAACCATATAACTACCACGAGATTTACCTTCAAGGGTATGTCCGGCAATATGAGGCGTTGCTACCAGACAACGTTCGGCCAGCTGATAATTAATCGCAGGCTCATTTTCAAAAACATCCAGGATAAAGTCAGCGCATGTTTCGTTTTGCAGATAATCAAGCAAAGCCAGGTTATCAATAACTTCACCTCGAGCTGCATTAATAACGAGCTGTTCAGGTATAAGGCGCTGAAGAAAAGCACTATCAATTAAATGAAACGTAGCATCAGTACCTTCCCTGGTAATAGGGACATGTGCCGAAATAACATCACACTTTAATATTTCATCCATCGACACAAAGTGACGAGGATCTCCCTGTCTTTCCAGAGGCGGATCATAGAGTCGATATTCGATACCCAGACATTGTAGACACCTGGCCAGCTCTGAACCCACGTTCCCCGCCCCAATAATGCCTACAACCAGACCCGCTGATGATATTTCAGTACTGTTATTTTTGTGTTTTAGCCAATAACAAATTCCACTTATCACATATTGCGCAACAGCGGCCGCATTACAGCCCGCCGCATTACTCCAACCAATTCCCTGTTGTTGCAACCACTCCAGTTGAAGGTGATCGGTTCCGATCGTTGCGGTTCCAACAAATTGAACCGACGATTTTTTCAGTAATGCCTTATCAACCCGAGTAATCGATCGACAAATCAGAGCATCAGCCTCGCGAACATGCTCTGGAGTAATTAACCGACCAGATACTTTGATAATTTGAGCAACATGAGAAAACAAGGTCTCCAGGTGCGGCATACTTTCATCCGCAACCAGAATCAATTCTTTTGCCAAAACAAACCTCACTCAGAAGTAAAATAAATCAAGCAGAAACACCCATTTAGTACCTTGTACTCTTGGCTATTTAACTCAAGTCGATTAAAATGTCGAACAATACAAGATAACCTGAACTCAGGTTAATTCAACTATTTTTTATGAGTATATGCCCAAGCTCCCAGGATATGCTCAAACTTTAATTCGAGACGCCAGATGAGTAACCAGTTAGCAGGACATTATACCAACATCTTAACGGAAATCGGTGAAGATCCACAACGAGATGGCCTGAAAGACACTCCCCAACGCGCTGCTAAAGCAATGCAGTTTTTAACTCAGGGCTATCAACAGTCGCTGGATGAAATTGTAAATAATGCCATTTTTGAATCTGATAACGATGAAATGGTCATTGTTAAAGATATTGAGCTTTATTCTATGTGTGAACACCACCTGCTGCCTTTTATTGGTAAATGCCATGTCGCTTACCTGCCCACAGGAAAAGTTATTGGTTTATCAAAAATAGCAAGAATCATCGATATGTATGGACGCCGCTTGCAAATTCAGGAAAACATGACCAAGCAAATTGCTGAAGCAATTATGCAGGTAACCGCAGCTTCAGGCGTAGGTGTCATTGTAGAAGCAAAACATATGTGCATGATGATGAGAGGGGTTGAAAAACAAAACTCTGTTATGACAACTTCAGTCATGTTAGGTGCTTTTCGTTCTAAAGCAGCCACTCGCATGGAGTTCCTTAATCTGGTCAAATAACATACAAATCATTCAATCAATACTGGGTAATTATTCTTCAGGATGACATTTTTCTGAAGAAAGAGCCCTGAACAGCAAAACATCAATTGTAAAAGAAACTAAGATTATGGCTAGTGCGCACCTGACTCGTTTTGACACGATACAACCGGCAAACATAGAATGGCGTAATCAAGCTCCATTTAACTCCGATTATGATGATGTCTATTTTTCAACTAACAATGGTCTTGAAGAATCTACTCATGTTTTTGCCAAAGGTTGTCAGTTAGAAACCGATTGGACCAACAGGGAACAAACTGATTTCTATATCACCGAACTTGGCTTTGGTAGCGGACTCAATTTTCTGGTGACTGCTGACTTATGGAAAACGCAAATATCACAGTCGAACCAAAACAAACATAAACACCTTCATTATCTATCGATTGAAAAACGCCCCTTCAAATTAACAGATATTATTCGCGCACTCAGATGCTGGCCAATGTTTTCCGAAATTGCAGAAGAACTAATCAGTAATTACCCTTCAACCAGTTATGGCAGACACCAGATTCAGTTTAAAAAGTTAAATTTAACCTTAACGTTATTTTATATGCCGGTAGAAGAAGCACTCACGGATTTAATTAAAGAATCTGATTTACAGCAACAAAAATTAATTATCGATCACTGGTTTCTGGATGGCTTTGCGCCAGACAAAAATAAGGCTATGTGGACAGAGTCTGTGTGCAACAACAT
>JADGFG010000111.1 GCA_016743995.1 Kangiellaceae bacterium
GATTAATCCTGCTCTTAGCATCAATTTGTGGCTGATCAGTTCTGCATCACTGGGGTCTTCGCGTAAAGTTGCCAGGAGGTATTGCGTTGTTTTCATGTAATCTTGCTCTTGTTTGTCGCTTATCTTAAATGGATTATGGGTACATTCTTGTACTTGCTGGCGCATATTCTAGCAGTGAAAACGAAGCGCTCATATGAGAAAAAGACAATTTGTATGGTAAATTTCACCGAGATTTAAATTAAAACCTTTATATTTGTAAAAAAAACCTTATATTGTCACCAGCCAGCGTGCTTTTTTTGAAAATAATTAATTTTAATCAAGTGATGTGTTATGCCTATCTATGAATATAAATGCAAATCCTGTGATCACCGTATGGAAAAATTGCAGAGAATGAGCGATGACGCGCTGACAGATTGTCCTGCGTGTGAAAAACCTGAATTAACTAAACTGGTTTCAGCTGCCGGGTTTCGCCTGACGGGAACCGGTTGGTATGAAACTGATTTTAAGAATAAAGGTGGAAAGCCGTCTGATACAAAAGCGGACAATAACAAGACCAGCTCATAAGTTAACCGCTGGTGGTTAATAATAACTACCTGATTAGTTTCTCTGAAATACTTCTGGTACGCGGTGTAACCTATTGAATTTATTAACTTATAATTTATTGATATATTTGCTGACCCCTGTTATCTGGGGGTATTTTATGGTTCGAGGAATGAAATCTGCGGATTATCGTGGTCGATTTCGAGAGCGTCTGGGTATTCCTCCACGAGAATTTAAGCCACGGGGAATATTAATTCATTGTGCTTCAGTAGGAGAAACCCTGGCGGCCAGGCCTTTTATCGATGCGTTAGTCAGTGAGTTTGTCGATTTACCGGTTACCGTTACCACAACCTCGCCAACTGGAAGCCAGCAGGTTCGTTCCTTATTTGGTAGCAAAGTTCAACATTGTTATTTACCCATTGACTGGCGTGGGAGTTGTTGCCGCTTTCTTGACCGGTTACAGCCTCAAATCTGTATATTGATGGAGACTGAACTTTGGCCTAACTTGCTGTCGGTGTTAAAAAGTAAAGATATCCCTGTCATGTTGGCTAATGCGCGATTATCTGAAAAATCACACAAAAAATATCAGAAATGGCCCAAATTTTCTCGAAATCTGTTTTCAAAAGTCAGTCTGATTGCAGCACAATATCAGTCAGATAAAGACAATTTTGCTAAAAATGGCGCCAATAAGGTCGAGCTTGTCGGAAATATCAAGTTCGACATTGAAATTAATGAGTGCATTCGTTCAAAGCAGCAGCAATTAAGAGCGGTATGGCATAACAAAAGACCTGTATGGATTGCGGCAAGCGTTCACCCGGGAGAGTTTGAAACCATCCTGGCTGTTCATCAGGCGTTGCTAACCCATATTCCTGATTTATTACTGATTGCAGTGCCCAGACACCCGGAGAAATTTGCTGAATTTAAATTAAGCTGCGAGCAAAACCAATTGAGTTATATCTGCCGAAGTGATGACATTATACCTGATAAGGAAACTCAGGTTATTGTTGGAGACAGCATGGGAGAAATGTTGATTTTTCTAGGCGCTGCAGATGTTGCATTTGTCGGGGGGAGTCTGATTGAGCGAGGAGGGCATAATCCATTAGAGCCTCTGGCATGCGGGCTTCCAGTGGTTATGGGTGAGTCGTTTTATAATTTTTCTGATATTGTGAATCTGTTAAAAAAAGACCTGTTACTGGAATCTGTCGGTAGTCAGCAGCAATTGATAGAAACACTATCGTTGTTATTGTCTGATTCTGCATTAAGAGAACAGAAGGCTTTGCGCGCAGTAGCGTTAATGAAAAATAACCAGGGTTGTGTCAGCAAGTTGGTGAAATACACTCGAGCGCTCATTAATCAGTCTCCAGAATAAAAATGCTGGTACCCCTGGAGTAACCAGTGCCAGTGTTGTGATTCAAAGTGAAATGGCCGGTGAAGTGTTTTTTCCTTGTTAAACGAACGTTTTAATCTTGCGAGGTTAGCATTTTGCCAGGTTTTCTCGGGCTCCCTGTTATCGCACTTGTCAAAATCGATAAGCCAGAATTTCTGATTAACGTCGATGAGAATGTTGTGTGCATTAAGATCGGAATGGTAGATGCCTGTTTGATGAAATTTGGCGACTAGCGCGCCAATTTCGTGCCAGTCTGATTCTTCCAGAGGGTTTATGGTCAGATATTGTACGAGGTTTTTTGAGTCTGGTATTTTTTCAATTAAGATGTCCGCCCGATAAAACAGACCTTTTTTAGTAATCTTTGCCGCAACGGGTTTAGGGACTGGCAGGCCCTGAAGGTACATTTCTTCCAGTAAGAGGAGTTCCTGATAGCAGCGAGTATTCTCAATGGAAGAGAACAGGTATTGATCTTTAAATAGCCTGGCAATCATTCCGCCTCGATAATAATGCCTTAATACCCACTCATCGCCTTCATGGCCAATAAACCAGGTGATATATCGACCTCTGGATTGTCCAGTTATTGCGTCTTGTTCGTTCCAGTAATCGATATTGAACCATTCGCTTTTTACTAATTGAGCAACCGATTGATTAATCTCTGGAATGAGCAAAACTGCTGATTGCTGTGTCAAAATCTGAATAGACAAGTTGTTTCCTGTTTTTCTTGGAGGCTCAGGACATTTTACATTAGAATGACGATTGGTAAAATCTTCCTTTGTAATTGTTAGTTACATGAAGCAATGATTCATACCTGCCGGTTGCCAGATAAGTCAGGTTGATTGCGGAAATTTATAGTGTTGGAATTCAAAGAGCTGAAATTAAAAGAGCTGAAGTTAAAAGTGCTGAAGTAAAAAGAGTTGGAATTAGACGAGTGAATAAACCGGAAACAATTTGTATCCTCAGACTGTCTGCCATTGGTGATGTCTGCCATGCGGTCGCGGCTGTTCAGGCTATTCAACGACGTTGGCCTGAGGCTAAGGTTACCTGGGTGATTGGTAAAGTAGAGTATCAGTTACTTAAAGGCCTGGAAGGGGTTGAGTTTGTCTGTTTTGATAAAAAAGCGGGTTTGAAAGGTTATCTGGCATTAAGAAGCAAGCTAAAAAATAGAACGTTCGATATTTTACTGCATATGCAGGTTGCCTTGCGAGCCAGTCTGGCGACGCTTTGTATAAGGGCCCATGAAAAATGGGGATTTGACAAAAAGCGGGCTAAGGAAGGTCAGTGGTTATTCACTAACAGAAAGGTTGCTACTCAGAAAACACCCCATGTGGCGGAAGGCTTCTGGGGATTTGCTCAGGCGATTGGTGTAGAAGAGGAATATCCCGCCAGCTGGCAGATGCCAATTGAAGAGCAAGATGTGTTGTGGTGGAAAGAAAACCATGAGACAACGTTAGATAAATATATTGTCATTGCACCAGCAGCCAGTAAAGCTGAAAGAAACTGGCTACCAGAGCGATACGCTGCGATTGCCAATGAAGCGAATAAGAAAGGATTTTCGGTCGTTATTTGTGGAGGACCCACCAATGCTGAAAAACAACTGGCCGATAAAATTATTGCTAATTGTGATTTTGAACCCTTGAATATTGTGGCTCAGACTAGTTTAAAGCAGTTGTTGATAGTCCTTCAAAATGCAAGTCTGGTGATTGCTCCAGATACTGGTCCTGCGCATATGGCTGTTGTTGTTGGTACACCCGTTATTGGATTATATGCTCATAGTAATCCAGGACGAACGGGACCTTATGGTTATCAACAGTATGTTGCTTCCTGTTACGAATCGCTTTTAATTGAGCGGACGGGTAAAGGTATTAGTGAAAATCGCTGGGGAAAGCGAGTGAAAGGAGATAATCTGATGTCACTGATTTCTATTGAGGCAGTCAGAGAAAAATTTGAGCAGGTATTAACTGACAATAACTTAACCTGAGAAAGTCTATGGCAAAATATAAACAGAAGGTTTCAGAAGAAACGATTGATGAGTCGATGAAGATTGCAAAAGCGACCCAAAAACCAGGCCAGAGCAAGCAGCAGACTCGATTAATTGCTCAGGGAATTCAAAAAGGCATTGAGCAATTTAAAAAACAACAGAAAACTAAAAGTAGAGAGCTGGATAAAAAATTACGTCAGGTAAAAGCTTCTTCAGCTAAAGCCTCTTCAGATAACCTGGAGAATAATCATGCAGAGTCAGAACGTTTATCGGTAACGAAATCTTCAAAGCTTCCCTGGGGATTATTAGTGTTGTCCTGGTTGCTTTTTTCCGCTTATTTTTTCATTTTTGATGGGAAATTTTAATCTTCAGGCTTACTAAATAAGGAGCGCTGTTTGTGTATGATTTGATTAAAGAAGCTCAGTTGCGCTTAAAAGGTTTTGCACATTCTACGCCTGTGTTAACTTGCTCGACTTTAAATGACAGGCTAAATGCTGAAATCTATTTTAAATGTGAAAACTTTCAGCGAGTAGGGGCATTTAAATTCAGAGGTGCATTAAACAGTATTTTACAGCTTACTGATGAACAGAAAAAACAGGGAATAATCGCTTATTCTTCCGGGAATCATGCGCAGGCGGTCGCTTGTGTTGGCCAGATGCTTGATATTGATACGACCATTGTTATGCCAGAGAATGCACCAGTGACTAAACTGGCTGCGACCAGGGGATATGGAGCGAAGGTCGTTCTGTTTGATCCGGAAAATCAAACTCGAGAAACGGTTGCCGACGAAATTTTAGCAGCCAGCCGTGAAAAAGGTTGTGTGTTAACATTAATTCCTCCCTTTGATTTTAATTCAGTGATCGCTGGTCAGGGAACGGTCGCATTAGAATTTTTGCAATCAAATCCAGAACTGGAGATGTTACTGGCTCCATGTGGTGGCGGTGGCTTGTTGAGTGGTACTGCGGTAGCGGCAAAAAATATTAAAGCAGAATGTCAGGTGATTGGTATTGAACCTGAGATGGCAAATGATGCCACATTGTCTTTTCGAACCGGGAAATTGCACGCTAATCCTAATCCACCAACGATAGCAGATGGTACCCGTACTACCAGCCTTGGAAAATTAACCTTTCCGCTTATTCAAGCGTATGTTGATGATATGCAAACGGTGACCGAGGAGGCTATCATGGAAGCCGTTCGATTTTTTTATTATCGTTTAAAAATAGTTGTTGAACCTTCTGGCGCACTTGGATTGGCTGCATTGTTAAGCGGGGCTGTAAAGCCGGCAAAAAAAACAGGAATAATTGTTAGTGGTGGAAATATTGACGGACAGACCATGATTGATATTCTTAGTTGATAACGAGAGTGATTAGTTTGTTTTAATCTGATGATTAAAAGGACTCGGTTTAAATTGAAAGAGATTAAAAAATATGCCTGTATCAGAAAATAGTCTGAAATTTGATCGTGACCATATCTGGCACCCTTACACAAATTTGAACCGACCAACGCCAACTTTTGGTGTAGAGTCAGCTGAAGGGGTTTATTTAAACTTGTCGAATGGGCAACGAGTGATTGATGGCATGTCGTCCTGGTGGTCTATGATCCATGGTTATAATCACCCTGAGCTTAATCAGGCAATTAAAGATCAGGTCGATGTCATGTCTCATGTGATGTTTGGGGGCCTGACCCATCAGCCAGCGATTGACTTATCGAAAAAACTGGTCGATTTAACGGCTCCTGACCTGGAATGCGTTTTTCTGGCAGATTCAGGTTCGGTATCAGTAGAGGTTGCTTTAAAAATGGCACTGCAGTACTGGTATGTTAAAGGGCTGCAGAAAAAATCAAAATTTTTAACCATTCGTAATGGTTATCATGGCGATACCTTTGGGGCCATGTCGGTTTGCGATCCGGAAAATGGTATGCACGCAATGTTTAGTGGTGTTTTGCCCGAGCATTTCTTCGTATCAGCACCAGACTGCAAATCAGATGATGACTGGAAGCCCGAATTTATTGCTGAATTTAAGTCTGCGATTGAAAAAAACAATGAAAAAATTGCAGCCGTTATTCTCGAGCCTATTGTTCAGGGAGCGGGTGGTATGCGAGTTTATTGCGCAGAGTATTTACGTCAGGTTGCTCGTTTATGTCGAGAGCATAATGTGTTGCTTATTCTTGATGAAATTGCAACGGGGTTTGGTAGAACTGGAACTTTTTTTGCTTATGAGCAGGCTGATATCTGTCCCGATATACTCTGTGTCGGCAAAGCGATTACCGGAGGCTATTTATCTCTTGCCGCAACTATAACAACTCGTAAGGTCGCTGATGTTATCGGTGGGGGGCAGGATGGTAATTTGATGCATGGACCTACTTTTATGGGGAATCCTCTGGCTTGTGCTGCGGCCAATAAAAGTATTGAGTTATTATTGTCATCAGACTGGTTGAGCAACGTCAGACGAATTGAGCGACAGTTGCTTGATGAGTTAATGCCTTGTTTGAAAATTTCTTCCGTTGCTGATGTCAGAGTTAAAGGTGCTATTGGCGTGATTGAATTAAAAAACTCACTGGATATGCATAAAATTCAGCCGCGTCTTGTAGAGCTTGGTGTCTGGATAAGGCCCTTCGGAAAGCTATTATACATAATGCCGCCCTACGTTATTAATTCTGATCAACTTTCAGTATTAACGATGGCTATGCAAACGGTTGCATTGGAGTCTTTATAACAGGTGACTCTGGCTTAGAATGAGGAGTATAATTAAATGTATCAATTCGGGTCGGTCGTACTGAACGTTGAAAATGATTTGTCAATAAATAGACTAAATCCAAAGGAAACGTGAACTGCCTGGCAATTTTATTTTGAATTGTGACTATAATCTGGTAAGCATAAAATCGATCTGGTTTTGGGGTGTTTATTCGCATTTGCGATGTGTAACAAAATTAAATAGTAGCGGGACTCTAACAATACTGGAAATAATAAGAACGACATAAGGCTCACTGGTAATCACTATTTAAATGGAGATTAAATGTTAGTTTTAAACTGGATTTTTCACTTCTTTGTGTTTCCTGCAACACTTTTATTGATTATTATTTGCTCTGGTTCTCTGGTAAACAATACAACCAGAATGGAATGAGTAAAACAGGAATGGAACTAATAAAAAGTATGTCAGCAAAAAAACTGTATATTGCCAATACGGGAATGGTTACTCCTTTAGGGGGGAATACCTTGATGAGTGTTGCGGCTGTTAATGCGGACATTAGTGCTTATGCGTTATCTGATTACGAAAGCGCTAATGGTAAACCTTTATCTATGGCTCAGGTACCTGATGAGCTTTTTGATAAAATGAGTGCTGAACTTGATGAAGGTGATCGGTTTAATTTACGCCATGACAGAATGACAAAAATGGCCATTTTGTCTCTGGCTCAGGCTTGTGCAGAACACCAGGTAGAACAACCCGTCCCGATGGTTATGTCAATGCCCGATGCCAGTCTCGAAGCACAAGCCCAATGGGTCAATGAAGGCCTTGGGTCATTAATTCAAAGCCTGGGAATGAATGTAGCTCCGTGGGTAGATTCTCGAGTAAGTCGCAGCGTTCATAGTGGACGAGCGGGTGGAATTGAAGCGCTTGAATTGATTTTTAATTATTTATTCGGGCCTGAAAATAATTATGTTCTACTGGGTGGAACCGATTCCTATCTTGATGATAATTTACTTCGAGTGTTAGAAGAGAAGGAGCGATTATTGTTCGCAGGCTGTAAAAATGGTTTTGCACCGGGAGAAGCAGCCGGATTTTTATTATTGACACCTCACCCTGAACTTGCATTAGAAAAAAATGGCCACATAATCGCATTGCATTTTCCTGGAATTGCTGAAGAACATGGACATTTATATAGTGAAAAGCCTTATTGTGGTGATGGTCTGGATAGGGCTTTTAAAAAAGCGTTGATTAACTATCAGAAAAAAAATATTCATAGCCTTTATAGCAGCATGAATGGTGAACATTTCTGGGCAAAAGAAATGGGGGTTGCCCTGATGCGAAATAGAGCCTCCCTTGGTGAAAACATTAAAGTTGAACATTTTGCAGATTGTTATGGTGACCTGGGGGCTGCGACCGCACCTGTTTTAATAGCCATGGCGGCAGAAAATTTATTGAATGATCATATCGCACAAGCTCACCTGGTTTACAGCTCATCGGATACTGCCATGCGCGGTGCAGTAGTCGTTGAAAAGTTGCCTGTTGCTAGTGCGGCTGCGGATAACGAATAAAAATACAAACAGGAGAGATAACATGACCCAGATAGGTGAAGCCGTTTTTGTGCCAGAGCCGGAGCCTGCAGAAGAGCCTGTGGATGAAAAAGAGCCAGTCAATGTTCGCATTGTTTTATTTTTTGACGGGACTTTGAATAATCGTATTAATATTGAAGAGCGAGAGAAAGATTCGGAGGTTTATAAAAAAAATAAATCTGACGATGCAAACAGTTATGATAATGGCTATACCAACATTGCGATTATGGAAAAGCATGTCAAGCTAAAAGCAGAAGGCTATGATTTTGTTGCCAAAGAGTATATTGAGGGTCAGGGAACAATAAACCTGAAGAAAGATAAAACTTTAGGTTATGCCATGGGCGGGGGAGAGTCCGGGGTTGTTGACCGTGCCAGAAAAGGTGTTTTAAAAGCGGTTAACCATATTGTTAATGCAGATGAAATCGACTCTGATGAACATTACATCAAAAAATTAACACTGGATGTCTTTGGTTTTAGTCGAGGCGCGGCAACTGCACGTTATGCAATTCATCTGCTATTAAAAGATAAATTAGGTCTCATTTATCGTCGTTTACAGAATTTTGGTTATACCATCAGTAAATCTGCTGTTGAGGTTTGTTTTGCCGGAATTTACGATACGGTGCTTTCTTATTATGGTAGTCATTATTTCCCGTGGACCAGTAATAAACTCAATCAAAAATCAGTGGCACTTGCTAAAAATGTGCTTCATCTGGTTGCTGCGGATGAACATCGCAAAGATTTTCCGTTGCATAATATCAGTGGTGCGAAAAGCAGCGGAGGCAGGGAATACTATTTACCGGGTGTGCATTCAGATATTGGTGGCAGTTATAATACGGTGAGTGAATTAGCGCTGGAAAAAGAAATGGATGAAAGTAAAAAACAATATACCAGCCTGGGAAGTGAAGATATGGTTATTAATAAAGGTAAAAAGAAAGAGATTGAAACAGATCGTCAGAACTTAATTGACCTGGGGTGGTATGATCCGGATGAAATTAGCATCGAAGTTAAATATAGACCAACGAGTTTTCATAGCCCACGAAAAATTCCCTACAGTATATTATCTGTTAAACGAGATAATATACAGAGTGCGTATTGTAATATACCATTAAAAATTATGGCTGATTATGCCACTAATGGATTCGTTAAGTTGTTAATTTCTCCAAAGTTATATCGTCGTGCGAACAAGGTTCTGAGTAAACACCCAGATTTGTTAAAGCTGGAATCAAGAATAAATTATTATGTAACGATATCGGGAAGAAAGAACTCAAAGGCCGAAGACTGGTTGAATGATCCCACGATTAAACCTTATAGAAACAGGCACTTTCATTTTTCCTCCAAAGTGGGGATTGGCTATTCGGCTCGTTTTTCGAAGGGTAAACGAAAAAGGTATGTTTATGATGCGTAGAGGCTTAATTAAAGCGGGTTTAAATTTTTTTTTCTTTTTCTTTTCTTAACCGGGTGTAATGCAATAATGAACAAAAATGCAACAGAGTTTGACTGGGGAGCCAGTGAAAGCGCACCAGAACTTTATCCTATGGAAGTGATCAAAGGGACTTTTATTTATAAAGATGAAAAAGAACAAGGATTGTATATTCCTTCTGGTGGGACATTGGATGCGGGCTGGGGAAGAGCAATTTCCAGCCATACTGTGGGTCCTGATTTAAAGCCATTGCCTGACAGCCTGAAAATCTATTTTTTTTCTTATACTGAGAAACTGTTTTATAAAGGCGAATTTAAGTTACCTTATGAAACTATATTGCAGATGTTCAGAGAAGGCGTTGCTGCCAACCCGGAAAATCCCACCTATCAGAAAATTGTGGTCGGGATTGCGCCGGGCGGTGCCGTCGCGGTCTGGTTGAAAGGGGTGATAACCAGGGAGGTATTCTTTGGTCAGGCAGAAAAAGTTGACCTTGATCCCAGCACTGCTTTTGCGCTGCCATTTGATTCGAAAGAAGAAAGTGAGCAATATATGCAGGATGGACTGGAAGAATCTTTGACTGAGGAACAGTTAGCGCAGTTAAAAGAAAAAGGTGTTCCTTTCGGGTTGTGGGCACGTTATCGAAATCAATATCAATGGCAGCCAACTTTTACCGAAGGCCATCACCCGGTGAAAGCCAACGTTCTTTTTGTTAATGGAGAGCATGAGCGTAACTGGGTTTTGCCGGACAATAGCACTTTGAAGAAGACACATACTGTACCCACTCGATTGACATTTCACACCATGATGAATGGCAGGAAGTTTTTATTTGTTGTTAACTTTGATGAAAAGGAAACCATGGCTGCTTTTGAAAAGCTGGGTGCCAATGGAGAAAAGATCCAGTTGGAGTTTGATCCTGCACTACCTCGTCCACAGTTAATAGTTCGCTTAAAAAATGACGATGAAATAATCGAGTTGAAAAAAGCAATTAGTAAAGACTGGTAGTGAAAAAAGGGGTAACGCTGCGAATCTCTTGCTATTTGTTACCCAGGGCCGTATAATCGCGCGTTCTTAAACCGAGTCCAGATGTTTAACACTGTTTAAACAACCGGATTTATACTGACAATCTGACTTAACTCCTTGTTATTAAAGATTCTTTTAAAGTACTTTAATGACTGGAAACCATGAGGAGATTTTAATGCGACATTACGAAATCGTATTTTTGGCGCATCCCGATCAAAGTGACCAGGTTCCTGGCATGATCGAGCGATATAGCGCTGTAGTAACTGAAGCTGAAGGCACAATTCACCGTCTTGAAGACTGGGGACGTCGCCAGTTAGCTTACCCTGTTAATAATGCACATAAAGCGCATTATGTTTTAATGAATGTTGAATGTGAATATTCTGTTATCGAAGAGTTGGAGAATTTATTCCGATTTAATGATGCAGTGTTACGTCATCTTGTTATCAAGATGAAATCAGCAATCACTGAAGCATCACCTTTAGTTAAAGCTAAAGAAGAAGCTGCTAAGAATTTTGAGCCTGCTCGTAAAGATGCAGATAAACCAGCTACTGAAGAAGCGCCAGCAGAAACTGCTGACGAGTCTGAAGCAGAATAACGGAGGATATCACTATGGCTAGACATTTCAGACGTCGTAAGTATTGCCGATTTACTGCTGAAGGCATTACAGATATTGATTATAAAGACCTGGCTACACTGAAAAGCTATGTTACTGAAACTGGTAAAATTGTTCCAAGCCGTATTACTGGAACTCGTTCTAAATACCAGCGCCAGCTTTCAACAGCTGTTAAACGTGCACGTTTTCTGGCTTTATTGCCTTATTCAGACGCGCATAAATAAGCAACGATTAACGAATTAGAGGAAAGACTAATGCAAGTCATTCTACTTGAAAAAATCCGTAATCTTGGCGAATTGGGTAATAGTGTTACTGTAGCAAATGGTTATGGTCGTAATTTCCTTCTTCCTCAAGGTAAAGCGGTTCCGGCAACGAAAGATAATTTGGAAAAATTTGAAACTCGAAGAGCGGAATTAGAGAAAAAAGCTTCTGAAGAGCTTGCTGCAGCAGAAGCTCGTGCAGCTAAATTTGCAGAGTTAACTGTCACTATAGAAGCTTATTCTGGCGATGAAGGCAAGTTATTTGGTTCTGTTGGAACCAGAGATATTGCTGAAGCTACTACTGCTGCTGGCGTTAAGCTGGAAAAGCAGGAAGTTAGAATGCCAAATGGTGCATTACGTACTACTGGCGAGTTCGACATTGCTATTCATTTGCACACTGATGTTGATACTACTTTAAAATTAGTGGTTACAGCTCAGGCTGAATAACAAATCTGTCAGGATTTGCAGTTATAAGCGTTGCGTTAAGCTAACGCTGATGACAAAATAAAACACCTCGTACTATATTAGTGCGAGGTGTTTTTTTTGGTCCTGTTCTTTTTAATTTTAAGGTTATTACCTTAGAATGAGCTTAATTTGCTAATGGTGCTCCCTGAATGTTTGAAGATAAGCAAGTAAACAATCTTAAAATGCCTCCTCATTCGCTGGAAGCTGAGCAGTCTGTACTGGGGGGTCTTTTACTGGATAATGACTCCTGGGAAAGAGTGGCTGAAAAGCTGGTACCAGAAGATTTTTATCGTAAGGAACACCGGTTAATTTTTAAAGCCCAGAAGTATCTTGCTGAGAATGACAGGGCGCTTGATGTTGTAACACTCTATGAGTTTTTAGAACAAGAGGGTGAAGCTGATGAAATTGGTGGTCTGGCCTATATTGCTGACCTGGCGAAAAATACTCCCAGTGCTTCGAATATTGGGGCTTATGCTGATATTGTCAGAGAAAGAGCAGTATTACGAGAGATGATTGCTGTTTCTAATGAAATTGCTGATGCTGCTTATTTTCCCAAAGGACGAAACTCAAACGAATTATTGGATTTAGCGGAATCTAAAGTCTTTAAAATTGCCGAGCAAAGGGAGTCGAATGATGGTGGTTTACAGATTGCGGCGACTTTTTTAGAAGAAACCCTGGATAAAGTTCAGTCTGCGGTAGACTCCAAAGGAGGAATTACGGGGTTGAGTAGTGGTTTTAATGATCTGGACAAAAAAACAAATGGATTCCAGAATTCGGACCTGATTATTGTCGCTGGACGGCCGGCAATGGGAAAAACCACGTTTGCTATGAATATCGCTGAAACAGCTTCAATTCACAGTGGAAAACCTGTTCTAGTGTTTAGTATGGAAATGCCTGCTAATCAGTTACTTATGCGTTCATTTGCGTCTATTGGTGGAATTGATGCGACCCGTTTACGAACCGGAGCATTAGATGATAGAGATTGGGATAATTTATCAGTTGCAACTAATATTTTAAAGAATAACTGTAAGATGTTCATCGATGATTCAGCTGGTTTAACACCGACTGAATTACGCTCTCGTTCTCGTCGAGTAGTCAGGGAGCAGGGGGATGTTGGTTTAATCGTGGTTGATTATTTACAGTTAATGACGGTGCCAGGTTTATCCGATAATCGTACCGCGGAAATTTCTGAGATTTCGCGTTCTTTAAAAGCGTTAGCCAAGGAACTCAATGTACCCATTATTGCGCTCTCTCAGTTAAATCGCTCGCTGGAACAACGAGCAGACAGACGGCCGGTCATGTCTGATTTGCGAGAGTCGGGTGCGATTGAGCAGGATGCTGATATCATTATGTTTGTTTACAGAGATGAAGTTTATAACCCGGAATCTGAAGATAAAGGTACTGCTGAGGTGATAATTGGCAAGCAGCGTAATGGGCCTATTGGTATGGCTCGTCTTGCATTTCAGGGGCACTTTAACCGCTTTGCTAATCTGGCGAACAGTTACGAAGAGTATTAATATGCGTTCGACCAGAGCCGTTATCAACCTTAAGGCCATCAGGCATAATTTATCTATTGTCAGACAGCTAGCATCGGGTGTAAAAGTGATGGCTGTGGTTAAGGCTGATGCTTATGGCCATGGAATTGTTCAAGTTGCTAATGCGCTATCAGACGAAAATAATTCAGTTGATTCTATCGCGGTTTCCTGTATGGATGAAGCCCTCAAATTAAGAGAATCTGGTATTGGTTTACCGATTGTTTTGTTAGAAGGATTTTTCAGTAGTGAAGAATTATTGTTAGCGATCAGGCACAATTTACAAATTGTTATTCATCAGCAAAGTCAGTTAGAGGCGGTTGAAAAATTAACGGATTTGTCGGACGATGTGAAGCTTAAATTATGGTTGAAACTCGACTCTGGAATGAATCGCCTTGGATTTTCTCAAGCGCTTTATCAAGATGCTTTTAATCGACTTGGTGCACTCAAATATGTTGAGTCGGTTAACCTGATGTCCCATCTGGCTTGTGCAGACGATATTAATAATGTATTTAATAGAGAACAAATTGAAGCCTTCAATAATGTGACAAAAAGCTTACCCGGTGATCGTAGCATGGCCAATTCTGCAGGAATAGTTGCATGGCCAGAAAGTCATTATGACTGGGTGCGACCGGGACTTATATTATATGGTTGCTCTCCTTTGGCGGGTTGTACTGGGCAATTGCATCAATTACAACCTGCGATGACTTTAAAATCTCAATTATTTGTTATCAGAGAGCTCTGCAAAGGAGAGCCGGTTGGTTACGGCTCTGCCTGGCAGGCAAAAAAAATGACTCGGATCGGTGTGATTGCAATAGGTTATGGAGATGGATATCCGAGACATGCCAGAGAAGGAACTCCTGTCTGGATTGGTGGAAAAACCTATCCTCTGGTTGGTCGAGTTTCTATGGATATGTTAACTGTTGATTTGGGAATGGAAGATAAGCTTGAAATTGGAGAACCTGCTATTTTGTGGGGGGATAATCTTCCAGTTGAAACGATTGCAGAATTTTCTGACACCATTCCTTATACTTTATTATGTGGAGTGACTTCCAGAGTTAAATTTGAGTGGCAGGCATGATTAAAAAAATTCAGGTAGCTACTTCGGGTCAGGGGCTCTATGAAATTACACATCGTGTTGAGAGCTTGCTTGCGGAAAGTAAAAATAAAGAAGGGCTTTGTAGCTTGTTTGTCAGGCATACATCTTGTAGTCTGATTATTCAGGAAAATGCCGATCCGAGCGCCAGAATTGATTTGGAAAACTGGATGAACCGGTTGGTTCCGGAAAATGATGCGCTTTATACTCACACTTTTGAGGGGCAGGATGACATGCCGGCACATATAAAGTCAGTTCTGACTGCGACCCAGTTATCTATTCCCTTTGAAGATGGAAAGTTGTTATCCGGCACCTGGCAAGGGATATTTTTATGGGAACATCGTCATGCAGCTCATTGCCGAGACATTGTTCTTCATTTTATATAACAATTCATTCTGAATAGTTCTGTCAGCCACTGCCAGTTAGTATTTTTAACACTACTGTTATAAACCGGATAAAAAAACAGCGGTTGAACAAAGTTTCATATTCTAGTATTTTAAAAAAGATATTTTATTAATGCTGCTGTCATTTTTCTGATCAGTTATCTGTTGGAAGTGGTTTTGCTGTAGTCGGTGAAAGTGAGAGCTGGTGCTAACGGTAACATGAGAAAATCAATGCGTATTGCTGAACAAAGTAAAGTTGTTATTGGTACTGGCCTTATATTAGCCTTATTAGTGACGGTGCTCATTACTATTCTCGCAGGGTTGGCCAGCGTTAATAAAGCTTATAACACGAGCAGTCAATTAATCGTACCCATACTGAAGACAATCAATCATAGTACCCTGTTACTATTTCGAGTTCATGTTGAACTGGTTCAATTCGACCCATTACTTTCAAAAGAATTGCAATCTGAACTGAAAGAAGGATTAGAGGGCTCGCTAGAGCAATATAAGCAGGCATTAGCCACATTGATTGATTTATCACGCAAAGTAAAAGAAAGTTTACCAGCATTAAATGTGGTTAAAGCGTCTTCTGATACAATGTCAGCGTTAATTTTACAATTATTTAACTCACGTCAGGAGAAGCTAAATTTAACGATGAAAAGTCAGGCCGTTTATTCGGACTTTGTGATTTTAGTTGATAAACTGGATTCTCTCATCTTTGATCTTTCAGAAAGTACTGACGCTGAAGATAGCGTGTCAGCTTTACAAAACTTATCGGGGCAATTGAGAGAGATAAGAGGCTTTGTTGATATTGCTCGGCAGGGAAGAAAATTAAGTGAACTCGAACAGATTATAAACGAAGTGAGTTTGCTGGTTGGAGATGTCAGTCAATATTTTTTTACAATTAAGGAAAATAGAACGTTATTTAATTTAACTCAGTACGAGGCCGTTAAAGAACATTTTTTGCAATTTAAAAAAATGCTAGACGGTCTGAAAAATCCATTACAAATTTATAAAAAACTACTGTTGGCC